>JBJMLP010000194.1:0-6932 GCA_045805245.1 Actinomycetota bacterium
ACCACTTCCACCACCGGGTGCCCTAGCTCCGGATCCGTACCCGTCTCCACGCCCGGGAGCACGACAACCCCGCCTCCCTCGGGCGGAGGCGGAGGCAACAACAACGGTGGACCCAATGGCGGCACCAATGGTGGCACCGGAGGCGGCTCCAACGGAGGCACGAACGGTGGGACCGGCGGCACGCCGAGAAGCACGACGCAGGGCTCCGACAACGTCTCGCTTCTCGACGTGTTCACCCGCCACGGCTCGAAGATGGCGCAGGTGTCGGTGAACAGGAAGTCCTACACCCTTGATGAAGGAGAGCACTTCCACCAGCACTACGAGCTCGTCAGCATCTCGGGGAGCTGCGCGGCGTTCCTCTACGGGGACTCGCCCTTCACACTCTGCACGACGGCGAGGAAATAGCGCCGCGGGGCGCCTCTCCGTCGCTGTCGTAGCGCGAGAGGACTGCTGATGGAAGGGCGGAGAGCGTTCCTTAGAATGGGCGCATGTTGCGCCTGCTCACCGCCGGGGAGTCCCACGGGAAAGCGCTCGTCGCCGTCCTGGAGGGCCTGCCCGCCGGGGTTCCGTTCTCGCCCAAGGAGCTCGACGACGAGCTCGCTCGCCGGCGGCACGGGCACGGCCGCAGCGGCCGGCAGAAGTTCGAGGGCGACCGCGCCGAGATCCTGAGCGGAGTCCGCCACGGCCGCACCCTCGGGAGTCCGATCTCGGTCACGATCGAGAACTCCGAATGGGAGTCGAAGTACCGCGACCTGATGTCCCCCGAGGGCGAGCCGGTGGAGTCCGAGCGGCTCACGCGACCGAGGCCGGGTCACGCCGACCTCCCGGGGGTGCAGAAGTACGGGTTCGACGACGTACGGAACGTCCTGGAGCGCGCGAGCGCCCGCGAGACCGCGGCCCGGGTCGCCGGGAGCACGTTCTGCAAGGCGTTCCTCGCGGAGCTCGGGATGCACGTCATCTCTCACGTCGTCCGCATCGGAAAGGTGACGGCCCGCGGCCCGCTTCCGGGTCCGGAGGACCTCGAGACGATCGACGGATCTCCCGTGCGCTGCTTCGACGAGGATGCGGCGAAGCGCATGGTCGAGGAGATCGACCGCGTGCGGAAGGATCGCGACACGCTCGGCGGCATCTTCGAGGTGCTCGCGTTCGGCTCGCCGCCGGGTCTCGGATCGCACGTCCAGGCCGACCGGAAGCTCGACGGCCGCCTCGCGCAGGCGCTGATGAGCATCCAGTCGGTGAAGGGCGTCGAGGTCGGTGACGGGTTCGCCTCCGCGGCGCGACCGGGGTCGAAGGCGCACGATGAGATCGTGCGGACGAGCGGAAAGATCTCGCGCCGAACGGCTCGCGCCGGTGGGATCGAAGGCGGGATGAGCACCGGGCAGCCGATCCGCGTGCGCGCGGCGATGAAGCCTTTCTCGAGCCTTCCGCGCGCGCTCGCGACGCTCGATCTCGCCTCGGAGGAATCTGCCGTCGCGATCCGGCAACGCACGGACGTCTGTGCCGTCCCCGCGGGCGGCGTCGTCGGAGAGGCGGTCGTGGCATTCGTCCTCGCGGACGCGGTCCTCGAGAAGTTCGGCGGCGACTCCCTCGAGGAGACGCGGCGGAACCTCGAGGCGTACGTCGCGGGGCTGCGGTGAATGTCTATCTCGTCGGCATGCCCGGCTCCGGGAAGTCCTCCGTCGGCCGAGTGCTCGCGCCGCTGCTGAAGCTCGGTTTCGTCGACCTCGACGAGGAGGTCGAGCAACAGACCGGCCGCACGGTCGTGGAGCTCTTCGAGAGCGGCGGGGAGGGGGCCTTCCGCCTGGCGGAGTCGCGCGCGTTGGCTTCGGTCGCCGCCGGTCGGGAGCTCGTGGTCGCGTGCGGCGGAGGCATCGTGCTCGATCCCTCGAACCGCGCCCTGCTGTCCTCCTCCGGAGTGGTCGTGTATCTCGAAGCGCCGCTGGAGACCCTCCGCGCGCGGGTCGGCGAGGGTGCCGGGCGGCCGCTGCTCGGAGGAGATGACGCCGCGCACGCCCGGTTGGAGCTCCTGCTCGCCGACCGCGAACCCCTCTACCGATCGACCGCGGGACACGTCGTGGACGCGGCTCGCGACGCGGAAACCGTTGCCAAGGACGTCGCCGAGGCGCTCCGCTCGTGATCACCGTTCCGGTCCGGGCGGGGGAAGGGCGCTACGACGTCTCGATCGGCTCCGGCCTGATCGATCGAGCCGAAGAACTCCTCCCGCCGCCCGCGCGTGCCAACCGAGCGTTCGTCGTGAGCGACCCGGTCGCCGCGGACCTCTTCGGGGAACGCCTCTCGGGCGCGTTGGCGACGCGCGGATGGGATCCGGTCGCGCTCCGCGTTCCGCAGGGCGAGGAGGCGAAGACCCTCCAGGTGACGGAGATGCTCTACCGGCAGCTCGCGGGCCAGGAGGCGCATCGCGACGATGTCGTGCTCGGGCTCGGCGGCGGCGCCGCGGGAGATCTCGCCGGCTTCGTCGGCGCGACGTACATGCGTGGGCTGCACGTCGTGCAGGTTCCGACGACGCTCACCGCTCAGGTGGACGCCGCGATCGGAGGCAAGACTGCGGTGAACCTCCCCGAGGGGAAGAACCTCGTGGGAGCGTTCCACCAGCCGGACGCCGTCATCGCCGACGTCGACACGCTCGCGACGCTCGAGGAGCGTGATCTCCGGTCCGGCCTCGCGGAGGTCGCGAAGTACGGTCTGACTCTCGATGCGCAGATCCTCTCGATCCTCGAGGAGCGCGCCGATGCGATCTGGAAGCGCGACTCCGGCGTGATGGAGGACCTCGTCGCCCGCTGCGTTCGATGCAAGGCATCCGTCGTGGAAGGGGACGAGCGCGACACCGGGCGTCGTCTCCTTCTCAATTACGGGCACACGCTCGCGCACGCGCTCGAGCGGCTGGAGGGGTACACAGGACGCTCCCACGGGGAGGCCGTGGCCGTCGGTATGGTGTTCGCGGCAAGGCTCTCGGAGGCGCTCGGGATCGGAAGCCCCGAGCTCGTGCAGCGGCATTCCCGGATCGTGGGGATGCTGGGCCTCGAGCCCGAGGGGAGACTTCCGGGCGTCGACGCGGTCCTCGGAGCCTTCCGTCTGGACAAGAAGTACTCCGGCGGCGTTCGCTTCGTGCTCTTGGAGGACGTGGGGGCGCCGCGTGTCGTCGAGGACGTGCCGGAGGCCACGGTTCGCACGGTCCTGGAGGAGATGGGAGCGCGATGAAGGTCCTGTATCTGTTCGGACCGAACCTCGGCGCGCTCGGACGGCGTGACCCGGAACGCTACGGGGCGCAGACGCTCGAGGAGGTCATGCGCGCCGTGGACGAGAGCGCGAGCCGGCTCGGCCACATGACCGGCTGGCGCCAGTCGGACACCGAGGGCGAGCTCGTCGGCTGGTTCCTCTCCGCGGAGGACGACGGTTACGCTGCGGTCGTCGCGAACCTCGGCGCGCTGACGCACTACTCCTACGCGCTCCGCGACGCGATCGAGGCGTGCGGTCTTCCGGTGATCGAGGTGCACATGACGAACATCCACGCACGCGAATCGTTCCGACACGTCTCGGTCACCGCCGGCGCGTGCCGCGGGAGCATCGTGGGGTTCGGAGCGGCCGGGTATCATCTCGCGCTGGAGGCGCTGTCGTGGACCGAAGCCTGAGACGAGATCGTGTCGTCGAACGCCTCGAGGCTCTGAACCTCGACGCGCTCCTCGTCACGCGCCTTCCGAACGTGCGGTACCTCACCGGTTACACCGGCTCGAACGGGCAGGCTGTGGTGGGACGTGAGCGAAGTGTGTTCTTCACCGACGGCCGATACATCGCGCAGTCGTCGCGCGAGGTGCCGGATCTCGAACGCGTCATCTACTCCAACGACTTTCCGGGAACGTTCCGCGCGAACGCGTCGGAGCTCGGCGCGATAAGGATCGGGTTCGAGTCCGCAGGCGTCACGCACAAGCTGTTCCGTCAGCTGTCGTCCCTCGACGGACTCGAGCTCGTGCCGACCGAGGAGGAGATCGAGCGTCTGCGCTGGGTGAAGGAGGCGGAGGAGCTCGAGCTGATCCGCGAGGCGCAGCGGATCACCGACGATGCGTACGACGCGATCCTCCCGAAGCTCTCGGAGGGCGTGAGCGAGCGCGACATCGCGCTGGAGCTCGACTGGTCAATGCTCCGCGCCGGAGCGGAGGACATGGCGTTCGAGTCCATCGTCGCCTTCGGCGAGAGCGCGTCCGAGCCCCACCACTCGCCGACCTCGAGGAAGCTCCGGCGTGGCGAGCTCGTGAAGCTCGACTTCGGGGCGCTGTACGAGGGATATCACTCGGACATGACGAGGACGGTCTCGTTCGGCGAGCCGTCCACGGAGCTCCGCGACCTCTACGACCTCGTTCGGCGCTCCCAGCAGGCAGGTGTGGATGCCGTTCGCAGCGGCATCGAAGGGAAGGACGCGGACCGCGCCTCCCGGAGCGTGATCGAGGACGCGGGCTACGGGGAGCGGTTCAGCCACGGACTCGGCCACGGCGTCGGATTGGAGATCCACGAGGGGCCGACGCTTCGGTCCAACTCCGAGGAAGTCCTGCCGGTCGGGGCGGTCGTCACCGTGGAGCCCGGCGTCTACATCCCCGGCGAGGCCGGTGTCCGCATCGAGGACATGGTGGAGGTCACCGAGGACGGCTGCCGCGTGATCCCGACCGTGACGAAGGAACTCGTCGTCCTGTGAGCGTCTCCACCAACGACCTCAAGAACGGGATGACGCTCGAGATCGACGGAATGCTGTTCAACATCGTGGAGTTCCAGCACGTGAAGCCGGGGAAAGGCGGTGCGTTCGTCCGGACGAAGCTCCGCAACGTCAAGACGGGCTCGGTGGTCGAGCGCACGTTCAACGCCGGTGTCAAGGTCGGTCTCGCGCGGG
The DNA here is from genome assembly GCA_045805245.1 of Actinomycetota bacterium. Lineage (GTDB taxonomy): Bacteria > Actinomycetota > UBA4738 > UBA4738 > JBJMLN01 > JBJMLN01. Next base: position 4,898 of record JBJMLP010000194.1, read on the forward strand.
TCGAGCGCAAGGAGATGCAGTACCTCTACCGCGACGGCGACAACGCCGTGTTCATGGATCTCCAGACCTACGAGCAGCTCCCCGTTCCCGCCGATGTCGTCGGCGGCATGTCGAGCTACCTGACCGACGGGGCGACGGCCTCCGTCGCGACCCACGACGGCACGCCGATCTCGGTCGAGCTTCCCGCTTCGGTCGCGCTGACGGTCGCGTCGACCGATCCGGGCGTGAAGGGCGACCGGGTGAGCGGCGCGCTGAAGCCGGCGACGCTCGAGACCGGCCTGGTCGTGCAGGTGCCGCTCTTCGTCGAGGAGGGCGACCAGCTCAAGGTCGACACCCGGAGCGGCGAGTACATCGAACGCGTGAAGTGAGCCCGCGCGGCCGCACGGGCAGGCGGTCGGCGCGACGCGCCGCGCTCCTCGCGCTGTATCAGGCGGATCTCACCGGCGCCGATGCCTCGGACCTCCTGCGGAACGCGGCGACCGAGGAGGAGAGCGAGCCCGACGCGTACTCCGTGGAGCTCGTCTCGGGCGCGACCGCTGCCCTGCCGGAGCTCGACGCGCTCATCGGTGAAGCGGCCGAGGACTGGAGCGTGGAGCGCCTCGCCGCACTCGACCGCGCGATCCTGCGGCTCGCGGCCTTCGAAGTCCTCCACCGGGAGGACGTGCCCGTCGGCGTCGCGATCGATGAGGCCGTCGAGGCCGCGAAGGAACTCTCCACGGACGCGTCGGGACGGTTCGTGAACGGGGTGCTCGGGCGGATCGCCCGCAACGCTGAGGGAACGAAGGACGCCTGAGGGCGATTATCAGGGAACGACGAGTCGAGCCGTCAGTCGGTCGACGTGTCCGTCTTGTCGGTCGAGGTCTTCGACGGAGTGGTCGTTTCGTCTTCGTCGTCGTCGACGCCGCCCTCGCGCATCCCCTTCTTGAACTCCGAGGAGGAACGTCCGAGGGAGCGGGCGAGGTCGGGGAGCTTCTTCGCTCCGAACAGGAGCAGGACGACCGCTCCGACGATCAGCCATTCGGTTGGTCCGGGCATCGCATCCGCCTTCCGGATCTCGAGGCTTCCTAGTGTAGGACTCCGGCGGCAGGAACGGGGTCGCTCGCCGCTCGTTGTCTGGAGGCCTCCCAGCGTCTATCCTCGGCGGAGAAGCACTTCCCCTTTAAGTCCGGTCCGGAGAGGCCGGGAAGGGAGGATCACCGAGCGTGACCCAGAGCGACGCCCTGCCGCAGGCGCGGCCGGGCGTTTCCTTTTGATGGGCTCCCGCCTGATGGACGAGGCGGACGTGCGCCGGGCACTGACCCGGATCGCTCACGAGATCCTCGAGCGCAACAAGGGCCCCCAGGACGTCGTCCTCGTCGGCATCGCCGCACGCGGCGACGACATCGCGAGGCGCCTGGCAGCCGAGATCCGCCGGATCGAGGGGACCGAGATCCCGGTCGGCGCCCTCGACATCACCTTCTACCGGGACGACATCGGCCGCCGGGCCGAGGCCCCGGAGGTCCACGAGACACGAATCCCGTTCCCGGTCGACGACCGGACCGTCGTTCTCGTCGACGACGTGCTCTTCACCGGCCGGACGATCCGCGCCGCCTTCGACGCCCTGATGGACTTCGGCCGGCCGAGAGCGATCCAGCTCGCGGTGCTCGTCGACCGCGGCCACCGCGAGCTCCCGATCCGCGCCGACTTCATCGGAAAGAACGTTCCGACGCGCTCCGACGACTCCGTCCGCGTCGCGCTCACCGAGGTGGACGGCGAGGACGCCGTCCTCGTGGAGGACCCCAGATGATCAAGCACCTGCTCTCGACCCAGCAGCTCTCCCGGGAGGACGTCGTCCGCATCCTCGACACGGCGGAGTCCTTCCGCGAGGTCGGCACGCGCGTGATCAAGAAGGTGCCGGCGCTCCGCGGCCGGACCGTCGTCAACCTGTTCTACGAGAACTCCACCCGCACGCGGATCTCGTTCGAGCTGGCGGCCAAGCGGCTGTCCGCGGACGTCATCAACTTCTCCACGAGCGGGTCGAGCGTCTCCAAGGGCG
>JBJMLP010000195.1:0-2185 GCA_045805245.1 Actinomycetota bacterium
AACGAGCTCCTTTCGGGAAGTTTCACCGCCGACGTAACGATCGAGCCGGCGGAGGTCGGGCCGGCGGAGGCCGAGACCGGGACGCCGGGCGAGAGCGAGCCGGCCGCGGCGGGGGCGGAGGCGTCCTAGCGATGGACTGGATCGACTGGCTCCTCCTCGTCGCCCGAGTCGTCGTGGTGTTCGCGGCGCTGCTGCTCACCGTGCTGCTCGTGATCTGGATGGAGCGCAAGGTCATCGCCGACATGCAGACGCGGATCGGACCGGACCGGGCCGGACCCTTCGGCATCCTGATCACGCTCGCGGACGGGATGAAGCTGTTCTTCAAGGAGGGCATCACGCCGACGCTCGCGGAGCGGCCCGTCTACCTGATCGCGCCGGTTCTCGCGATGCTGCCGGCGTTCCTCGCGTTCGCCGTGATCCCGTTCGGCCCCGGCGTCACGATCGCGGGACGCCACGTGCCGTTCCAGGTCGCCAACCTGAACGTGGGGATCCTGTGGATCCTCGCGATGAGCTCGCTCTTGGTGTACGGCGTCGTGCTCGCCGGATGGGCGAGCGGCTCGAACTATCCGTTGCTCGGTTCGATCCGCTCCTCCGCGCAGATGATCTCCTACGAGGTCGGCATGGGCCTCGCGATCGTCGCCGTCGTCATGTACTCGGGAACGCTGAACCTCAACGGCATCGTCGCCGCGCAGGACAAGGTCTGGAACGTCCTTCCGCAGTTCCCGGCGTTCCTGATCTACGCGATCGCCGGCCTCGCGGAGACGAACCGGCCGCCGTTCGACCTTCCGGAGGCGGAGTCCGAGCTTGTCGCCGGGTATCACACCGAGTATTCGGGCATCAAGTTCGCCATGTTCTTCCTCGGTGAGTACCTGAACACCGTCACGGTCTCCGCGATCGCCGTGACGCTCTTCCTCGGCGGGTGGCGCGGCCCGATCTTCTCGTTCGTTCCGTGGCTCTGGCCGATCGTGTGGTTCCTCCTGAAGCTGATCGCGATGCTCTACGTCTACATCTGGATCCGAGCCACGCTTCCGCGGTTCCGCTACGACCGGCTGATGAGCTTCGGCTGGAAGGTGCTGATCCCGTTCGGGCTGATCTGGGTGCTCGCGACGGGCGCTGTCGTGGTGATCCCGGAGGTGTACAGCCGCAACACGCTGATCGTCTGGGTCGGGATCGTCGCCGGCGTGCTGCTGCTCTGGTCCCTGATCTATCCGCTGTTCGCGCGAACGCCGGAGAGGAGCTCCGTGTCCACGGAGGAGCGCCGATGAGCGACGAGCCGAAGGAGACTCCGACGACGGAGACGCCCGCGACGGACGCGCCCGAGCCGGAACGCTCCGCGACGCCACCGAGCGCGGGTCCGGCACGGCGAGAGGAGGATCAGCCGAGCGGCGGCGTCTTCGCGCGCCTCGCCCGAGGCCTCGGCGTGACCTTCAAGCAGACGTTCCGCGCCGACGTGACGGAGGAGTATCCGAAGAAGATCGTGCAGCCGCCTCCGCGTTCGCACATCGGGCGCCATCTGCTCAACAAGCACGAGAACGGGCTGGAGAAGTGCATCGGCTGCGAGCTCTGCGCCTTCGCGTGTCCGGCGGACGCGATCTACGTCGAGGGCGCGGAGAACACCGAGGAACATCGCGTCTCTCCCGGAGAGCGGTACGCGAAGGACTACCAGATCAACTATCTGCGCTGCATCATGTGCGGCCTCTGCGTCGAGGCCTGTCCGACGCGCGCGCTCACGCTCACCTCGGCCTACGAGATGTCGTGGACCACGCGGGAGGATGCGATCTACACGAAGGAGCAGCTCCTGGAGCCTCCGCTGCCTCTCGGAACGGCGCCCGGCACGGACGAGGGGAAATGACGACCCAGCTCGTCCTCTTCTGGGTGATGGCGCCGATCTCGGTCGGCTCCGCGATCGCGATGCTCCTGCAGCGGAGCGCCATCTACGCGGCGCTCCTGCTCGTCGTGAACTTCTTCACCCTCGGGGTCTTCTACCTGATGCTCGACGCACCGTTCCTGTTCGCGGTGCAGATCATCGTGTACGCCGGCGCGATCATGGTGCTGTTCCTGTTCGTGATCATGCTCCTCGGCGTCGACCGCAAGGAGAGCCTGATCGAACGACTTCCCGCGCAGCGCCCGCTCGCGGTCCTCTTCGGGATCCTCGTGGCGGCGGAGAGGATCGGCAGGAGGAAGC
>JBJMLP010000196.1:0-6050 GCA_045805245.1 Actinomycetota bacterium
GATCGCGGCGATCGACGCTCAGGTCAAGGGCGACCCGAAGGCCTTCGATCTCCTGAGGAGCGCCGCGGCGCACATGCCGATGACCGCCGACGTGCTCGCCGGCGCCATCGTGCAGCAGTATCCGGACAAGTTCGCGGCCTGACCCGAGCGAACGCGCGACGGGTGGGCGGGCTCGAGAGCAGCCTCGAGCCCGCCCACCCCTTCTTTCGGGTTGACCTTCGAAGAACCGCCGGAATAGCCTGCTGCGAGAGGAGGGGGATTCCCCGTGACGCGAGGCTCGGCACGACGCACGGCTCGCTCGCTCCCTTTGGTGCTCGGTCTCCTTCTCCTTCTCCCCGGCACCGCGAACGCCCAGGACGTCATCTGGCTCGAGCAGCGCGGCACCCCCCAGCCCGAAGTGGCCTACGACGCGGCCGCCGACGCCTCCGGCGCCTTCGTCGTCGGATTCACGGATGGGCCTCTCGGAGGCCAGACGCAGTTCGGTCTCGAGGACGCCTTCATCCAGCGGTACGCCGGTGACGGGCGCGTCCTCTGGACCCGTCTGTGGGGAACTTCTAGCTCCGACGTCGCTAACGCAGTCGCCGAGAACGACACCGGCGTCTTCATCGGAGGCCGGACGGGAGGGGACGGAGACGCCTTCGTCGCCAGCTACGATCTCGCGGGCGGTCCGGGCTGGTCGGACACGTTCGGCACCACTGCGTTCGGCGCGTACGACCAGGTCGACGACATCGCCGCCGACGCCATGGGCGTTTACGTCGCCGGCGAGGTCAGCCACCGTCTGGATGGCCTCCCACACCACGGCGACTGGGACATCGTGATCCGGAAGTACACGACGGACGGAACGGTCGTGTGGACGAAGGAGATCGGAACGCCGAAGCGAGACGTCAGCGGAAACGTCGCGCTCGACGGTGCCGGCCATCTCTACGTGTCGGGCCAGACGGCCGGAGCGTTTCCGGGCTACGACAACCCGAGCAGCGCCGACGTTTTCGTCCGCAAGTATGACCTGGACGGGAACTCGATCTGGACTCGCGAGTTCGGGACGACGAGCGAGGCGAACGTCCTCGGCTCCGCGGCGAACGAGAACGGTCTCTACCTCTCCGGGTACACGTGGTTGAGCTTCGGGCCACCGACGGGCGCGGACCCCGAGCAACAGGCATACGTGATGAAGATCCGTCCGCGCGGACAAAGAGCCTGGGTCTCGGAGTTCGGATCGACAGGCGAGAGCCAGGACTTCGCTAACGGGGTGTCGCTCGCGGGACGGAAGCTCTTCGTGGGTGGTACCACCTACGGAACGTTGCCCGGCCAGACGAGCGCCGGGAACCTCGACGCCTTCGTCGCCCTGTATACGCTGACCGGCTCACAGACGTGGCTCCACCAGCTCGGAACGTCGGAGGACGACAACGGCTTCGGAGTCGGTGCCGCCGCGGGGCGTGCGTTCCTCGTCGGCTCGACGGCCGGCACGTTCCCGGGCGAGGTCTCACGAGGTGGCGGCGACGAGTTCGTCGCGAAGGTTCGCTAGACCACGAGGGAGACGCACATGACTCCGACCACGCGCCGCTTCGCGAGCGCTCTGCCACTGCTCGCCTCCCTGTTGCTGCTGCTGCTGCCCGTCACGGCGCAGGCACAGTCCGTCGTCTGGACGCGCGAGTTCGGTACGACCCGGGACGACGTGGCGCTCGACGCCGTCGCGAACTCCACCGACGTCTACATCGTCGGAGAGAGCCAGGGAAACCTCGCCGACCAGCAGCAGCACGGGGGCGGCGACGCGTTCTTGCGGAGGACCGCAGGCGGAGGAGCCGTCCGCTGGACGAGATTCCTCTCCACGGGCCAGTTCGACACGGCCAACAGCGTCGCGCTGGCCGGGCCGGAGGTCGTGATCGGAGGGCGGACCGGCGCAGTCGGCCAGGGCCTCGTGGCGGCGTACGACACCTCCGGGAACCTCATGTGGGCCCACGGGTTCGGCTCTCCGAACGGGCTCGACTCGGTCGGAAGCGTGGCCGCCGACGCCACCGGTATCTACGTGGCCGCGGACGTGAGCAAGCGCGTCCAGCCCCTCACGAACCACGGTGGAGCAGACGTCGTTCTCCAGCGGTACGACCTTTCGGGCACCCTGATCTGGGCCAAGGAGATCGGGACCAAGGGAAACGACACGTCGGGGAACGTCACGCTTGACGGAGCGGGGAGCCTCTACACCTCCTTCACGACGACCGGAGCGATCCCCGGCAAGACGAACGCCGGGTTCACCGACGTCGTCGTCCGCCGTTACGACCTGGACGGAAACGCGATCTGGACGCGCCAGTTCGGCACGACGTCCGAGGAGGAGGAGTTCTCCGCCGTCGCGGACGCGGGTGGCGTGTACGTCGGCGGAACGACGCGGGATCCGAACGGAACGGCCGGCACGCAGTTCCTCGACACGCTTCTGTTCAAGTTCCGCCGGAAAGGCGAGCTCGCCTGGACGAGGACATTCGGGTCTCCGGGCGACGATTACCTCTTCGACCTGTCGCTCTCCGGCCGGCACCTGTTCGCGGCGGGAGAGACGAGCGACACGTTGCCGGGCCAGACGACTCAAGGCGAGGGAGACGCGTTCCTGGAGGAGTACCAGCCGGACGGAACGCCGGACTGGCTCGACCAGATCGGCACGACCGGCAGCGACGTGGGCCACGGTGTTGGAGCGTCCAACGGCCGCGCGTTCCTCGTGGGCTACACGAATGGAGCCTTCCCCGGGCTGATCAACCACGGCGCCGACGACGCGTTCGTGGTCAAGGTCGCCTAGACGTCTCCCGCCTTCCGGTAGGGCCGCACGCCGATATGGCTCTCGAACGATCTTTGAGCGTCGAGATCTCCGTACCGCTCACGGATCTCGTTTCGAGTGGTGTCCGCCGCTTCGTGGCGCTGTTCCTCGGTGAGATCCCAGGTCCAGGACCACACGCCGTCCTCGAACTCGGCGATCAACGACTCAAGAGAGCGCGACTGAACGTCGGTGATCTGCGGGGTCGCGTGCGCGACCCATCCGAGCTCGCCGACGACGGCGTCGAACCGGCCGGCCTCCGTGTGCAACAGACCCGGAAACTGTCGCTGGATGCCGGTCGCGCGTTGGAACGCCGCGCCCACCTCTCCGGGGATCGGGTCGGTCGTGCCGTCCACCGAGCCGAGGCCGATCACGATCGCTCCGCCGGAACGGACGACGCGATCGAGCTCGCGGAGGACCTGCGGCCAGTCGGGAACGAGGTGCAGCACGTGGAACAGCAGCGCTCCGTCGAACGCGTCGGAGCGAAGCGGCAGCCGCGTCGCGTCGCCGACGAGCACCTCCGGGCGAGGCCCGTCGCCGGCCTTCTGGATGAGCCTCCGAAGCATGGGACCGGAAAGATCGACGCCGAAGACTCGGAAACCTCTCTCCGCGAGCGGGATGGAAAGCCGCCCGGTGCCCGCGCCGACCTCCAGCACGCGATCGGCGCCCTCCAACTCCTCTTCCAACGTGGCGAGCATCCCCTCCATCGCTTCGGGCGAGAGGGAACGGGTCCGGTCGTAGATCTCCACCGCGCGATCGAAGTCCCAGGACTTCCCGGTGCGGTCGCGACGGTTCTCGCTCACGCCGACCCCGACGGATGCGAGGCGGTGATCGCGATGAAGCCCTCGCGGAGGAGCGCCGCCGCGACGACCAGTGCGGCGACGGGGTCCACCCACCGCCAGCCGAACGCGGCCTCCAGTGCGAACCCGATCACGATCGAGATCGACAGGATCGAACCGAGGAGACTCAACACACCGTCGGCGCGGAGGGCGCGGCTGCCGAGCCCGCGCGCGATCGAGATCTTCTTCCGACCGAGGAAGTGCAGCACGACGGCGGAGCTTCCCGCGATGATCGCCGGCACGAGGAACCTTCCCTGCTGCGGCTCCGAGACGAGCGTCCGGATCGCCATCGCGATCACGTAGACGGCCGCGGCGAGCAGAAGCCAGCCGACGATCCGCAGCCCCGCATGCTCCAGCGCCTCCGCCCGATGCGGCTCGCGTCGCTCGAGCTCGAAGCGCCGGACGAGGACGAGTGAGGCGAGCGAGTCGATCGACGCGCCGAGCCCGAACGCCGTCAGGGCGACGGAGTGCTCCAAGATCCCGAACACGACGCCGGACACCCCGGAGACGAAGCCCCAGCCCACCGATGCGACGGAGTAGACGACGGCCGCATGGAGCAGGTCTCCACGCTCCGGATGCTCCACGCTCAGCGGCGTGCGGGTGCGCACATCGAACGAGGGTAGCGGACCCGTGCCTTCATCTCTCCTTCATGAAGTCGGCGTAAGCTCCGTTTCCCCAGGTAGTGGAGCTGAGATGCGTCTCCTCGTGGTCGAGGACTCCGTGAAGATGGCCGGCCTCCTCCGGCGCGGCTTCGCCGAGGAGGGCCACGCCGTCGACGTCGCGCCGAACGGGGAAGACGCGCTGTGGATGGCGACCGAGAACCCCTACGACGCGGTCGTGCTCGACGTGGTTCTCGACGGGAACGGAGTCGGCCCCGACGGGTTCGAGATCTGCCGCCGCCTCCGGGAGGCCGGAACCTGGGCCCCCGTCCTGATGCTGACGGCGCGCGACGCCGTCGACGACCGCGTCCGCGGGCTCGACGCCGGAGCCGACGACTATCTGACGAAACCGTTCTCCTTCGAGGAGCTCAACGCGCGCATCCGCGCCCTCCTCCGCCGCGGACGCGAGGAGCGGCCGACGGTCCTCGAGGTCGGCGATCTCCGGCTCGATCCCGCCCGGCACGAGGCGTCGCGGAAGGGCACGCCGCTCGACCTCACTGCGAAGGAATTCGTGCTCCTCGAATACCTCATGCGCCATCCGGACGTCCCCCTCACACGGATGACGCTGCTCGAGCATCTCTGGGACTTCGCGTTCGACGGCGGCTCGAACGTGATCGACGTCCACGTCCGGAATCTCCGCGTGAAGCTCGCGCGCGTGCCCGGTTCCACCTCGATCGAGACCGTGAGGGGGGTGGGATACCGTCTCCGCGATGGATCGCTGGACGCGCCTTCCGACTAGGGTTCGCGTGACCCTGGTGTTCACGCTCTGCACGGCGGTCGTACTCCTCGCCGTCGGGGCGTTCGTGTACCGGAGCGCCGGAGATGATCTGCTCTCGGCGGTGGACGCCGGCCTTCTCTCGCGAGCCGAGCTGATCGCCCAGGACGTCCGGGCGAACGGCCCATCCGTCGCGGACACCGGCGCGCATCTGATCGAGGCCGACGAAGCGTTCGCGCAGGTCGCCGGTCCCTCGGGCGCGATCGTCCAGTCGAGCTCGATCGTGGCCGGCCGGCCGCTGCTCGACCTGCGAACGATCGAAGGCGTTTCGCGTCCGACGTTCTTCGACCGGACGATCCCGGGCATCGACAACACGACGCGCGTGATCGCCGTGCCCGTCCAGGGGCCCGCGGGAAGGAGCGTCGTCCTCGTCGGCGCCTCGCTGCAGGATCGTCGCGACGAACTCCTGCAGCTCGCCGCGACGCTCGGCATCGGAGGTTTCATCGCGCTCCTCGTGATCGCTGTTGCGGGATGGCTCCTCGCCGGCGCGATCCTGCGGCCCGTGGAAGAGATGCAGCGGGAGGCGGAGGCGATCACGTCGAGCGACCTCGGGCGACGGCTCTCCGTTCCACCCGCGGAGGACGAGATCTCCCGGCTGGGGCGGACGCTGAACTCGATGCTCGACCGGATCGAGGCGTCGTTCGTCCACGAGCGACGGTTCGTCGACAACGCGAGCCACGAGCTGCGAACGCCCGTTGCGATCCTGAAGGCGGAACTTGACCTCGCGCTCTCCCGCGCTCGCACGAGCGAGGAGCTGGAGGCCGCGCTCCGCAGCGCCGCGGAGGAGACTGATCACCTCGCCCGGCTCGCCGAGGATCTCCTGGTGCTCTCGCGCGCGAACGACGGAGGGCTCCCGATCCATCGAAGCGAGGTGGAGCTTCCGAGCTTGATCGCGGAGGTCGTCCGTCACTTCGAGCCGCGCGCAGCCGAAGCCCGCGTGCGTCTCGAGATCGGAGACGTCCCCCGCGTTGCCTTCGTGGACCCCGTCC
>JBJMLP010000197.1:0-4102 GCA_045805245.1 Actinomycetota bacterium
CCTGGTAGTCGGTGCAGTTGGAGCACGACGTCAACTCCCGGTACTTCCCCTGACCGGGGAGCCACGCCTCGAGGTCGATCTTCTTCGCGGCGGGGGCACCGAGCTCTCCGGTGCAGACGTTCATCAGCCGGTACGGGATGCCGAGGCCCTGCACGATCTGCTCCTCGAGAGCAACGAGGAGATCGTGCTCCGCCCGCGAGTCCTCCGGCCGCGTGAAGCTGAACATCTCCACCTTGTCGAACTGGTGGACACGGAACATGCCGCGCGTGTCCTTTCCGTATGTGCCGGCCTCGCGACGGAAGCACGTGGAGTACCCCGCGTAGCGGAGCGGCAGCCGGTCGGCGTCGACGATCTCCTCCTGATGGAGCCCGGCGAGGGGCACCTCGGAGGTTCCGACGAGGTACAGGTCGTCGTCGCGCGTCGCGTAGATCTGCTCGGCGCCCGTCGGAAGGAAACCCGTGCCGTACAGCGCCTCCTCGCGCACGAGCACGGGCGGGATCACCGGCAGGAACCCCTTCGCCGTCAGCGTGTCCAGCGCGTAGCGGACGAGTGCCCACTGCGCGAACACGAGCGGCCCCATCAGATACGCGAACCGCGACCCCGACGTGCGCGCGGCGCGCTCGAGATCGATCGTGCCGTGGAGCTCGCCCAGCTCGACGTGGTCGCGGACCGGGAAGTCGAAGGCCGGCGGTTCCCCGACCTTCTTGATCTGCACGTTGTCCTCGTCGCTCTGTCCTTGCGGAACGTCGTCGAAGGCGAGGTTCGGGAGCTCCGCGAGGATCGCGTCGAGCCGCGCGTTCACGGCCTCGAGCTGCGGCTCGAGCTCCCCCAGCTCGTCGGAGACTCCCTTCACCTCGGCGATCAGCTGCGGACGCTCGTCGGCAGAGGCGGCACCGATCGCCTTCGAGGCGCGGTTCTGCCGGGCCCGGAGCTCCTCCACGCGGGTGGTGAGCTTGCGGCGATCCTCGTCGAGGCGGAGGAGCTCGTCGACGCGATCCCCGGCGCCGCGTCGCGCGAGACCGGCGCGGAACGTGTCGGGATCCTCGCGGATCGCCTTCAGGTCGAGCATGGAGGAGATGCTACGGGACGGTCGTGCGCTCCGAAGGCTGTTGGGTCTGCTGCTGCGTCGGTGCCTTCGCATTGCCGGCGGGAGCGGCCGCTGTCTGCTGATCCATGATGCTCTGACCGTTGAAGATGCCGCCCTCCTGGATCACGAGGCTCTTCGCGGTGATGTTGCCGTCGACGCGGCCGCCACGCGCGAGCTCGGCGCGGCCCTTCACGACGATGCTTCCGTGGAACCGTCCCGCGACCGAGAGATTCTCGGCGCGGATGTCGGCCTCCACCGAGCTCTGCGGAGAGAGCATCACGTCGCCGTCGGCCTGGATGTTCCCCTTCACATGGCCGTCCACCCGCAGGGAGCCCGCGGAAACGATCGTTCCCTCGAGCTTCGCGCCGGCTCCGACGACCGTCACCTCGCTGCCCTGCTCGGCCATACGTCCTCCTCTTCCGTCCGGCTCGGGTTCATGCGCGACGTCCGCATCCTCTCGTCTCCAGATCACGTGGAGTGGACCGCCTCTCGCGGCTCGGAGAGCGCTTGGCGGATCGCGTCCTCCTCCTCGCTCGACAGGTTGTAGGAGCTCCGTCCCTCCGAGATCGGCTTCGCGTACACGCGGGTGTCCTGACGGCCGTTGATCGAGGTCATGACGACGCCGGAGCCGTGATCGTCGAGCAGCGCACACGAGAAGGAGAGCCGCCCGCCGACGTCCTCGAAGGCGTCGTAGCGAACGAGTCCGACGTGGCGCACCGCCTCGGAGATCAATCCCGCCTGCCGGCGACCCTCCGCGGAGAGCTGCCGGATCGCGGCCTCGAGCCGCGCCATCGAGCGGCCCTGTCCGTCGAGGACTCCGCGAACGACGTCGTCCATGTGCACCGGTCCGACGTCGCGCTTGCGGCCCGCCAATCCGACGGCCAGCAACACGGCCAACACCAGGTTCAGACCGAGGCTCACCAACACGAGGACGGTGAGCGTCTGGGATGACAAGGTCATGGGCGCCGCGCTTTCGAAACCTGCCGTGAGCTGGGGCGTTGAGGGCCGAAGTATACAATGGTGCCTCCCGTGGACGAACGGAACCTGGCCGAGCTGCTCGACCGCGTGGCCTCGGGAATCACCTCCGCAGACGAGGCCCTCGACGCGCTGCGTTCCCTTCCGGGAGAGGCCGTCGCCGACGCGCTCGTCGACCACCATCGGGAGCTCCGCACCGGCGAGGCGGAGGCGGTGTATGGGCCGGGGAAGACTCCACGGCAAGCCCGCGAGATCACCGCGTCGCTCCTGGAGCGAGCGTCGGGCGCGGTGTTCGTGACGCGGGCGTCGCAAGAACAGGCGCGTGCGGTCGCCGAGGCGGTTCCGGGCGCCGTGTTCCATCCGCGATCGGGACTGATCGTCGCGAAGGCGGCAGCACACGACGCCTCGCTCGGAACGGTGGCGGTCGTCTCCGCCGGAACGTCGGACCTGCCCGTCGCGGAGGAAGCTGCCGAAACCCTCGACGCGCTCGGCGTTCCGCTCAGCCGGATCGCCGACGTCGGCGTCGCGGGCCTCCAACGGGTGCTCGCGCGCCGCGACGAGATCGAGGCGGCGGAGTGCGCGATCGTCGTCGCCGGGATGGAGGGAGCGCTCGCGTCGGTGCTCGCCGGTCTCATCTCCAAGCCGGTCGTCGCGGTCCCGACGAGCGTCGGCTACGGTGCGTCGTTCGAGGGGCTCGCCGCGCTGCTCGGGATGCTCTCCTCGTGCGCGCCGGGGATCTCCGTGGTCAACATCGACAACGGCTTCGGCGCGGCGCACGTCGCGCGGCGCATCCTGCGGGCCGGCCGAGGGAAGGACTGAGCGATGCGGGTCCTCTATTTCGATTGCATCGCGGGCATCTCCGGGGACATGGCGCTCGGAGCGCTGATCGACGCGGGCGCCGACGTGGAGGAGATCAAACGCGGGCTCGCCTCGCTTCCGGTCGACGCGTTCACGATCGACATCGGTGAGACGGAGTCGCAGGGCCTGCGCGCAACGCGGGTCAACGTCGAGACCGCGTCCGCGGGGGTGATCCGGACGTACGCGAGCATCCGCGCCCTGCTCGACGACGCCGATCTGCCGGAGGAGGCCCTGCGCATCGCGCAACGCGTGTTCCGGCGGCTGGCGGAGGCCGAGGCGCTCGTCCACCGCAAGGAGGTGGACACGGTGACGTTCCACGAGGTCGGCGCGGTGGATTCCATCGTCGACATCACCGGAACCGCACTGGCGCTGACGACGCTCGGGGTCGAGCGCGCGTTCTCCTCGCCGGTACCGACCGGGATGGGGATGACACGCTCCGAGCACGGCGCGATGCCGATCCCGGCTCCGGCCGTGGTGGAGCTCCTCCGCGGCGCGCCGCTCTACTCAAAAGGAGTCGCGGCGGAGCTCGTAACGCCGACGGGCGCGGCGATCCTCTCCGCCCTCGTCGAGGGCTACGGGGAACTGCCGGCGATGCGCGTCGGTGCGGTCGGTTACGGAGCGGGTTCGCAGCGCCTCGACTTTCCGAACGTGCTCCGCGTGATCATCGGCGACGACGAGAACGTGCCCGATCGGGTCCTGCGATCCGTCGACCTCTCGAATGCCGAGACCTCGGAGGCTCCGAGCTCGGAGCTCACCGCGGAGCTGGTGCTGGAGACGAACGTGGACGACCTGGAACCGGAGCTCTACGACTTCGTGATCGAGCGACTCCTTGCGGCCGGAGCGCAGGACGCGTGGCTCACCCCGATCGTCATGAAGAAGGGCCGTCCCGCGGTGACGGTCTCCGTTCTGTGCTCCCGCGAGCTGGAGCAGGAGATGCGACGGATCCTGTTCCGCGAGACCGGAACGCTCGGCGTCCGCACCACGCCGGTCGCGAAGACGGCGCTCGCCCGGGAGATCCTCAAGGTGGAGACGAGCTACGGCCCGGTCGCCGTCAAGGTGGGAACGCTCGAGGACGGAGGGTTCACGCTCTCCCCCGAGTTCGAGGACTGCGCGCGGCTCGCGAGGGAGTTCGGGGTCCCGGCCCGGGAGGTCCACCAGGAGGCCGTCCGCCGAGCGCGCGAG
>JBJMLP010000198.1:0-15620 GCA_045805245.1 Actinomycetota bacterium
AGCGGGTCGAATCCGGCGATCTTGATCGAACCGTCCGAGTTGTACTGCGTGAGCTTCTTGGTGTCGGCCTCGAACTCGGCGAACGTCTTCGGCGGTCCGTCGAGGCCCGCCTTCGCGAAGAGATCCTTGTTGTAGTACAGCCCGTACGCGTCCGTCTCGAGCGGGAGCGCGCACTGGTCGCCCTGGTATGTGGTGTACGTCGTCGCTGCGGGAGGAGCGATCTTCGCCAGGTCGACGCCGTCGGCCTTCAGATAGGGGTTCAGGTCGATCCACGCGTCGGAGGAGCAGAACTGCGCGACCTGATCGGGTCCCTGAGTCGACATGACGTCGGGAGGCGTTCCGCTGTTGATGGCCTGCAGCGTCTCCTGCTCGTTCTTCGCGCCGACGGTCTTCACGGTGATCCAGGGGTACTGCTTGTGGAAGTCGGCGATGATCGAGTTGAGGGTGTTCAGCTCACGACCCGAGAAGTGCACCCACATCGTGAGCGTGACCGGCGTGTGCGGAACGTTCGAGCTGTTCGTGACCGGCTCGTCCGAGGAGGAGGAGTCGCCACCTCCCGCGGTGCAGGCCGCGGCAACCAGCATCGTGGCCGCCACCCCGATCAGCAGACGTCGCATCGTTCCCCCTCCGTTCGGGCTCCGGAATCGCGTTCCGGAGCACATCCTGATCTCATCCGGTGCGTACGAACAATCGATCCTGCGCGGCTTGCAGCGCGGTTGCGACCGCGCCGTTCAGCGCTGCCTCTTCTCCGAGCGCGGAGATCTCGATCCTCGGCTGGAACGGCGAGAGCGAGACGAGCTCCCGTCGGACCGGCTCGAGCAACAGGTCGCCGTTGCGTCCGACGCCGCCGCCGAGGATGACGAGCTCCGGATCCACGACGGACACGACGGCGGCGACGGAGAGCGCGATGCGCTCCGCCACCTGCGCAACGACCGTCAGCGCGGCGTCATCGCCCTTTCGCGCCGCGGCGAAGACGGCCTTCGGCGTTCGAGGCGCCGTCATGCCGACCCTCTTCGCGACGTCCACGATCCCGGTCGCGCCCACGGCGCCCTCGAGCGCTCCGCGGCGCAGGTTGTCAGGGTCATGCGGATCGGCCGTCGCGAGCGGCAGGTAGGCGATCTCCCCGGCGTTTCCCCCCGAACCGCGGTACAGCTCGCCGTTCAGCACGATCCCCATGCCCACGCCCGTGCCGACGTGGAGGAAGACGAAGTTCGAGACGTCCTTGCCCAGACCCCGCCACTGCTCCCCCACGGTGGAGAGGTTCACGTCGTTCTCGAAGGTGATCTCCGTCCGGAGCTCAGCCTCGAGCGCCTCGACGAGACCGCGTCTTCCCCATCCGGGAAGGTTGTGCGCCAGGGAGACCTGGCCGCTCGAGGGCTGGAACACGCCCGGGCTTCCGACCGTCGCGACCGTGACCTGGCGCCATCGGATGCCGGCCTCCGCCGCGAGCGCGTGCGCGAGGTCGGCGACCTGGGCGATCAGCACGTCGGCGCTCTTGGTGCGCGAGCGTTCGTCCCGCCGCGCGACCACGTTGCCGTTCAGATCCGCGATCGCCGCCCGCACCCATTGGCGCCCAACGTCGATGCCGGCGACCCAGCCGGCGCGGGGATTGAGCTCGTAGAGAACCGCCGCCGGTCCCTTGCCGCCGGAGCTCTTCCCGGCCTCACGCACCAGCCGGCCCTTGTGGAGCGCCACGAGCGCCTGCGACACCGTCGGCTTCGAGAGCCCCGTGCCTCGCGCGATCTGAGCCCGCGACGTGGACCCCATCTCGCGGATGTAATCGAGCACCGTGCGCTCGTTGATCGCGCGCAACAGACTCGGGGTCCCCGCCGAGAACGTTCGCTCCGGACTCGCGCTTCCTCCTCGAGAACCGATCGGCGCCAACCTTCCGATAAGGAAACTTTCCTAACTGAAGCGAGAAAATGCTATGCCGGTCCGCAGACCGCGGTCAAGGCAGGCGACTACCGCGCCGCGAAGAATCGCGGAAGGAATCCCCGGTTCGCCTCGAGGAGGGCGTCGAGCAACGGCACCGCGGTCGCGTAATCGGGGACCAGCGGATTGGCGAGGAGCGCGAGAAGGGCGTCGCGCCGGCTCCCGCTCTTCGCGGCGCGGACCGCGAGCCGCTCGTAGGCCTTGGCGTGCTCCACGAGCCCGAGGAACTCCGGGGCCAACGGTTCGGTTCTCAGCCCGACGGCGCCGTCGCGGCCGATCCGCGCGGAGATCTCGACGACCGCGTCGTCGGCGAGGTTCGGGATCGCGCCGTCGTTGCGCAGGTTGACGACCTGGACGTCGCCGGTTCCGGCATGGAGCGAGGCCATCAGCTGGGCCGCGGCCTCGCTGTAGAACGCTCCTCCGCGCTCCTCGAGCAGCTTCGGTTTCGTCTCGAGGGTCGGGTCCTCGTAGAGCTTCAGCAGACCGGCCTCGATCTCCATCACTTCCTGCGCGCGGGTGTGTCCGGACCGTTGCTGCTCCAGCACCGCGCCCGTCAGGTAGTAGTAGCGCAGGTAGTACGAGGGGATCGCCCCCAGCAGGCGGACGACATCGGCCGGCATGTCCGTCTCGTCGGCGACCAGCTCGATGCGGCGCTCGAGGATCTCGGGCAGTCGGTCTTCCCCGTCGATGAGGACCCGCCGCTCCCAGGACAGGTGGTTGAGGCCGACGTGATCGAGCTGGACCTTCGCCGGCTCGACGCCGAACTCGCTCGCGAACCGCCGCTGGAATCCGATCGCGACGTTGCACAACCCGATCGCGTGGTGCCCGTCGTCGAGCAGCGCCTGTGTCACGAGGCCCGTCGGGTTCGTGAAGTCCACGAACCAGGCCCCCGGCGCGCCGCGCGCCGCGGTCTCCTCCGCGAGCTCGAGGACCACGGGCACCGTCCGCAGCGCTTTCGCGAAGCCGCCCGGCCCCGTCGTCTCCTGGCCGATGCAGCCGAACCGGGGAGGGATCGTCTCGTCGGTGAGGCGGGCCGTCTGTCCTCCGACTCGGAGCTGGACCACGACGAAGTTCGCGCCTTCGAGGGCCTCCTCCCGACGGTCGGTCAGCCGGAGCCTCCCGCCCCACCCGGCCTTGCGCACCATCCGTTCGGCGAGGCCTCCGACGACGCGGAGGCGCTCCGGATCGATGTCGAGAAGGACGAGCTCGTCGGTCGGAAGGCGGTCGCCGCGGTTGACCAACCCCTCGACGAGCTCGGGCGTGTATGTGCTTCCGCCCCCGACGACCGCGACCTTCACACCCACCGCGAGCGCATCGTACACTTCGCGCCGTGGAATCGTTAGGAAAGTTTCCTGACAGGGTTGCGCTGACCTTCGACGCCGAACACCCCGACCGCAAAGGCTGCCGGCCCGGCAACGCGGAGCGGATCCTCGACGCGCTCCACGACGCCGACGCCACGGCGACGTTCTTCGTGCAGGGACGCTGGGCTGAGGCGTATCCGGAAACCGCGGGGCGCATCGCCCGGGAGGGCCACCTCGTCGGAAACCACTCCTTCTACCACGCCCGGATGCCGCTCCTTTCCGACGACGGGATCCGCACCGACGTGCGCGATGCGGAGCGCGTCATCAACGACGTTCTGGACGCCGATCCGAAACCGTGGTTCCGGTGTCCGTTCGGCGAGGGGAGCGACGACCCCCGTGTCCTCGGCATCCTCGGCGAGCTCGGCTATCGCAACGCCCACTGGGGCGTCGTCCTCGAGGACTGGGAGCCCTGGCGCGACGGCGAGGCGATCGCGCGGGACGCCCTGCGAGAGATCTCCTCCGCGGAGGAGCCGCCAGTGGTGCTCCTCCACACGTGGCCCGACGGAACCGCGGACGCGGTGCCGCGGATCCTCCGGGGACTCACCGCCGTGGGCACGGAGCTCGTACCCATCGACCGCGTGGAGCGTGTTCCGTGACGCGAGCCGCGGTCCTCGCGGTCGACGCGGGAGGGTCGAAGACCGACGTGGTGCTCGCGAACCGGCGCGGAGAGGTGCTCGGCCTCGCACGTGCTCGTCCCTCAGAGGCCAAGCCGTCCCGCACACCCATCCCGAGCGAGGGGCACCTGGACGCGATCGGCGTCGCGGTCGGCTCCGCCGCTCGAGAAGCAGGCATCGACCCGGAGAGGCTCCCCGTGGCCGAGGTAGGCGTGTTCTCGCTCGCCGGTTTCGATTTCCCGCAGGACGGCCGGCGGCTGCAGCGCTGGCTGCGTTCGAACGGCTGGGCGCGCGACGAGGTCCTGGAGAACGACACCTACGCCGTGCTCCGCGCAGGCACCGACCGGACGTGGGGCATCGCGGTCGTCTGTGGACAGGGAACGAACTGCACGGGGGTGGCTCCCGACGGGCGCACGTACCGCCTCCCGGCGATCGGCACGATCTCCGGCGACTGGGGAGGCGGCGGCGACATCGGCGCAGCGGCCCTCTGGCACGCGGTGCGCGCTCGGGACGGGCGCGGGCCCGACACGGCACTCGCCGAGCTCGTTCCGAGGCATTTCGGCTTCCGTCGTCCGCGGCAGGTAACCGAAGCGATCTACTTCGACCGGCTGAAGCATCGCCGGGTGAATGAGCTCGTGCCGGTGGTGTTCTCCGCGGCCGAAGACGGCGATGCGGTGGCCCGTTCGATCGTCGACCGGCAGGCCGACGAGGTGGTGCTGATGGCGAGCGCAGCCATCCGCAAGCTCCGGCTCCGGGCAGTGGACGTCGACGTGGTGCTCGGGGGCGGGATCTTCCGGAACCGGTTCCCGGCGTTCTACCGGCGGATCGAGGACGGGGTTCACTCCCTCGCGCCCGCCGCGCGGATCGTCGTCCTCTCGGCGCCGCCGGTGGCGGGGGCCGCACTCGCCGCCCTCGATCGCGTGAACGCCGGTCCGACGGCGAAGGAACGACTGCGCACCGCCTTGACCCGATCGCGACTCGCGGCCCACACTCGGCGACGAGCGCCGCGGAAGGAGCGCTGAGATGGCGAAGATCGTGCTGGATCACGTGTCGAAGGTCTTCGGAGACGACGTCGTCGCCGTGGACGACGTGTCCGTGGAGATCGCCGACGGTGAGTTCATCGTCCTCGTCGGCCCGTCGGGCTGTGGGAAGTCCACGATCCTGCGGATCCTCGCGGGCCTCGAGGAGGTGACGGCCGGCGAGATCTTCCTCGACGACCGGGACATCACCGACCTCCCTCCCAAGGATCGCGACATCGCGATGGTGTTCCAGAACTACGCGCTCTATCCGCACATGACCGTGGAGCAGAACCTCGGGTTCGGGCTGAAGCTCCGCAAGACGCCGAAGGAGGAGCAACGTCGCCGGGTCGACGACGTCGCGAGGATCCTCGGTCTCGACAAGCTGATGCAGCGCAAGCCCTCGGAGCTCTCCGGCGGGCAGCGCCAACGTGTCGCGATGGGGCGCGCCATGGTTCGGGAACCTCAAGCGTTCCTGATGGACGAGCCGCTCTCGAACCTCGACGCGAAACTGCGCGTGCAGGTGCGAGCGGAGCTCGCACGCCTCCACGAGCGCCTCGGAACGACGACGGTGTTCGTCACGCACGATCAGGTGGAGGCCATGACTCTCGGCGAGCGCGTCGCAGTGCTTCGCGACGGCGTGCTGCAACAGGTCGACGAGCCGCAGAACCTCTACGAGCATCCGGCGAACCTCTTCGTCGCGGCGTTCATCGGCTCGCCGCCGATGAATCTCGTGGAGGCATCCGTTCAGGACGGCCGGATCCGGTTCGGAGACATCGAGCTGCCGCTCGATCCGGGGCGGCCGGCCCAGATCGAGGGTTCGAAGGTCATCCTCGGGATCCGGCCATCCGACATGGAGGACGCTGCCGTCTGGCGGAACGAGTCGCTCCCCACGATCGAGGTACGCGCCGACGTGACCGAGAACCTCGGATCGGAGATCAACGTCCTGTTCGCCGTCGACGCTCCCCCGGTGGCCTCCGACATCATCGCGGCGACGATCGACGAACCCGACGCAGCCTCGATCGCCTTCCTCGACGAGGGACGGACGCAGTTCGTCGCGCGAGTGGATGCCCGGAGCGCGATCCGTGCGGGAGAGATGGTTCGCCTCTCCGTCGACCCGTCGCGCTTCTACTTCTTCGATCCCTCCACCGGAGAGGCGATCGGATCCGAGCGACCCCTCGCCGTTTCCGCTAGCTGACCGTCGTCATGTTGACGTTGATGTCGTTCGTATGACAGTTGACGGCGTCCCGCACGAGGTGCGAGCCGTCCAGCGCGAACGTCGAGAACGTGTCCCGGTTCCGAGCGAGCGACTCCACGAGCTCCCCGGTGCTGCCGGAGAACCGCATCAGTCGCGCCTTTCGCCCGCATCCGGGAGCGGCGCGCATGAAGAACACGGTGCCATCCGCGGCGACGGAGCTCGCGTACTCCTGCTGGCGGTCCGGGACCATCAGCGTCTGGTCGGTGGAGATCTGGAAGCGGAACACGTTGCAGCCGGCGCTGCGTGAGCAGACGTCCCACACGGCGTAGTCGCCGTTGACCTGGCCCGGATCGATGAACGGGCCGCGCCGGTATTCGGAGAAGAGCTTGCGCAGCACCTGCTCATGTCCGGTCGAGGTCTGGTGGAGCACGAGCCGGTCCACGAATCCCTTGCGTCGTGCGGTTTCCCGGCTGAACAGCAGGTAGTCACCGGACATCGTCGGCGCCGCTTCCCAGCGGTTCGTGTTCACCCCGGACGGTGTCGTCTCGAGATGCTTCGTCGCGGTGTCGTAGATCACGAGATCCGACTGCCCCTGATGCGAGACCTGCTGGAAGACTAGCTTCGAGCCGTCGAAGCCTCCGTTGAAGCCGCGGCTTCCTTCGGCGTTCAGCCGCTTGGGCTTTCCGCCGGCGAGCGGCTTGACGTACTCGTTGAAGAAGCGCGGGTGCTTTCGGGAGTTCTGCGACCACGCGAGCATGGTGTCGTTCGCGGAGGGAAGGATCTCGAGATTCGGTGAGCCGAGCAGCTGCTGCTCGCTGGCGGAGAGCGCTCCGGCGGGCAGCACGCCGGCGACGAGCCAGCACGAGCCGACAACCGCGATCAGGGTGACGGCGCGCGTGCGCACGGGATGCTCTCGAGCTTGCGGCATGGAGACCCCCTCGTCTCGTTTCCAGGCCGTGTCTAACGGAAATCCGCGCCGCGCGCGAGTTCCCACGTCATCCGCGCACGGGATCCTCGCCCTTCGGCTCCCTACGGCCGCGGCATCCCCGGCGGCGGCGGGTCGCACAGCTCGCTGAGGCGGTGCCGGTACGCGGACGTGTCCACGTGCGGCGCGATGTTCTCCCGCTCGTAGGGGTCACGGTCCAGGTTGTAGAACTCCCGCTCCCCGTCCGCGTACAGGACGAAGACGCGAGAGGTCGTATGGAGCTCGCAGTAGGCGGGCATCGTCTGGTGCCGTCGGTGCTCGACCAGGAAATCCGTCCTCCAGCCGCTCGGAGGAGGGCGAGACAGAAGCGGCACGAGGCTCCGGCCCTCGGCGTCATAGCTCACGACGCCTCCGAGCTCGGCGAGCGTCGGCGCGATGTCGATGTTCAGGGCGAGCTCCGGCACGGTTCGCGGCTCGGTTCCGAGCGCCCCGTAGCGGATCACGAACGGCACGCGGATGCTCTCCTCGTAGGGCACGGCTTTGCCTTCGAGGCGATGCTGGCCCCAGAGGAAACCGTTGTCGGACGTGAACACGATCATCGTGTCGTCGAGCCGTCCGCTCGCCTCCAGGACGTCGAGCAGCGCCTTGACCGCGTCATCCACCGGCAGCAGCGATCGGTACTGCTTCCGGCGGAAGGTGTCGATCACATGCTCCTTGCGCTTCGACAGGAGCGGGCGCCGCCGGATCCAGTCCGGTTTGTCGCTCACGTCCCGCTCGTCGTAGCTCGGAGGACGGAAGCGGTGGAGATGCGCGAATCGGCCCTTGTACCGCGGAGCGGAGATCGCCGGCGTGTGCGGCGCGTTCGGCGCGAAGTAGAGGAAGAACGGATCGGTGGCTCCCCGGACGAACGAGACCGCCTCGCGCGACAGGACGTCGGTCACATAGTCACGCGGCTTCGTTCCGTAATGGTGCAGGTGCCCGTCGATGCTCAAGTGGTAGTTGAAGTACACCCCGCCGCCGGTCGTCTTTCCGACCCAGTGATCCCAGCCGGGCGGCACGTACGTGCCCGTATAGCCGTTCAGATACTTCCCGACGAGCGACGTGTCGTAGCCCGCGGCGTCGAGCGCCGTCGCGATCGTGGAGGAGTCGTCGAACTGCTGGAATCCCGTGGTGTTGCTGTACACGCCTGTCGTGTGCGCGTAGTTCCCGGTCAGGATGCTCGCCCGGCTCGGACAGCACGTCGGATTCACGACGTAGGAGTTCGTGAAGCGGATGCCCTGCCCGACCAACCGGGTGCTCACGGTGGGCATCGCCGACAGCGTCCGGTACTGCTGGTCGTCGGTGACGATCACGATCACGTTCGGCCGAGGCTCGTCCGGTGTCCTTCCCCGCCCGGCCGCGATGCGGATCGGCAGGGCTGCCGACAGCGACACGAGGACCGTCGCTGCGAGGATCCTCGTGGTGCCCGTTCGGGCGCTCCCCTCGCTCCGCCGCCGGGCTCGCATCAGCCGACGGAGATCAGCGCGATCCCTGCGATCGCGGCGACGAGTCCCACGAGCTGGATCGCCCGGAGACGCTCCTTCAGGAAACCGGCGGCGAGGACGACCGTGACCGCCGGATAGAGCGATGTCAGAACGGCCGCGATCGACAGCAGCGTCCGATGCGTCGCGACCAGGAAGAACACGTTCGCGGTGACGTCGAGCGATCCCACCACGGCGAGGAGGGCTAGGTTCGGGCGCGTGTTCCCGAACGACGGGCGGGCGATCAGGATCGCGACCAGCATCAGGATCGTCGAAACGATCCGCACGCCGACGATCGGCCAGAGTCCCGCTGCCGGACCCGCCCGCTCCACCAGGACGAAGAACGCTCCGAAGCAGAGCCCGGCGACCACCGCCTGTGGAACCCCGAGGGCCGACAGATGCGACCACTTCCGCCGGCTCGCGGAGACGTCCTCGTCGACGGGGGTGAGGTCCTCCGCCGCCGAGACGAGCGCGATCGCCGGCAGCGAGACGATGACCCCCGCGAGGGCGACCGGGCTCGGGCGCTCCCCCGCCAGGATGCCGAAGAGGAGCGGGACGCACGCCGCCTCGACGGCGGTCACCGGAGCCACGATGCTCATGTGCCCTTCCGCGAGCGCGCGGTAGAACAGCACGATGCCGATCGTTCCGGCGATGCCGGCCGCGCCGCCCCACTCCAGCGCTCGCGCGGAGAGCGGCTGGTTCGAGAACACGATCAGACACAACGCGAGGGCGATGGAGCCGAGCACCTGCGAAACGAGGACGACGACAAGGACGTTGACGCGGCGACTCGCAAGACCGCCGAGGAAATCGGCGGAGCCGTAGGTGACCGCGGCAGCCAGGCTCAACAGGATCCCCACGGGCTCATCTCCGGCTTCACGCTCCGGTCCCAGGTACGACGGCAACCGGCTCCTCCGGCACCGCGCCCGGCCTCGGCGCGTGCGGCGAGATCGCCGGCGAGCGTGACGGCGGGCGCGGCTAGGATAACGGCCGCGTCCCCCGAGCCGAGCCCGACGGAAGGAGATCGCACGTGCGAGGAATGGTTCCCGACGACGTCTACGAGCTCACGGGTGTATCGGATCCGAGGCTCGCTCCCGACGGAGCAACGGTCGCGTTCGTCGTCTCCTCCGTCGACCGGAAGGACAACGGCTATCGGAGCTCCATCTGGCTGGTGCCGACGAACGGCTCGGAGCCACCGCGCAGGCTGACGTGGGGCCCCAAGCGCGACAGCGATCCCCGCTGGTCACCCGACGGCAGTCGGCTGGCATTCGTGTCCGAACGCGCAAGCGGCGCCGACAAGGACGCGAAGGAGCCGAAGGACGCGAAAGAAGCGGAGAAGGCCGGACAGCTCTACGTGCTCGACCTCGCGGCCGGAGGTGAGGCGCGCCGCCTGACCGAGCTCAAGGAGGACGTCGCCGAGCCGGTCTGGTCGCCCGACGGGAGCGCCATCGCCTTCTCCTCCCGCGTCCGCGACGCCGCGTACGACGAGAGCGACCCGAAGAAGCGCGCCCCGCGGCGATTCACCCGCCTCCAGTACAAGTTCGACTCCGAGGGCTGGACGGGCGATCGCCGCCAGCATCTGTTCACGGTGCCCGCCGACGGTTCCGGACCCGCCGTCCAGCTGACGTCCGGCGACTTCGAGGACGCGCATCCGACCTGGTCGCCCGACGGTCGCCGGATCGCGTTCGTCTCCGGGCGCAAGGACGATTGGGACATCTGGCCGGCGCGCGACGTCTACGTCGTCGATGCGGCGGGTGGCGAGCCGGAGCTCCTGACCAGGGCCGATGGCCTCTGCGACGAGCCCTCCTGGTCGCCGGACGGCTCGCGCATCGCGCTGCACTACACGCCGGGCGTGTTCGACGATCCGCGGCACACGCAGATCGCGGTGATCGACGCGGCCGGAGGCGCTCCGTCGATCCTCACCGCGTCGCTCGACCGCCAGTGCGGTCCGTATCCGTCGCTACGCGAGCCGCTCTGGCAGGACGACCGCCTCGTGTTCGGCATCGAGGACGCGGGGAACACCCATCTGTACCGGGTCGCGAGCGACGGAAGCGAGAAGCCCGAGCTCCTCATCGGCGGGGACCAGGTGTTGACGGGCATCGATCTCGTGGGTGACACGATCGTGCACGCCGCCGCCACGGCGACGACGCTCTCGGAGCTCTTCTCCGGCGAGCGGCGGCTCACCTCCGTCGGCGAGGCGTTCACGGGAGACCGCGAGATCGTCGCGCCGGAGCGCTTCACGGCCACCTCCGAGGACGGTGCGGAGGTCGAGGCCTGGCTCATCCGCCCGGCCGGTTTCGATCCGTCGAAGCGGTATCCGGTCCTCGTGAACATCCACGGCGGGCCGTTCACGCAGTACGGCAACAAGCTCTTCGATGAGTTCCAGGTGTACGCCGGGGCCGGCTACGTCGTCGTGTACTCCAATCCTCGAGGCTCCTCGGGCTACACGGAGGAGTGGGCGCGCGCGATCCGTGGACCGATCGACGGACCGGGCTGGGGCTCCGTCGACTACCAGGACGTCATGGCCGTGACGGAGGAGGCGATCAGACGCTTCGAGTTCTGCGACGGCGACCGGGTCGGCGTCATGGGCGGTTCCTACGGCGGATATCTGACGTCGTGGATCGTGAGCCACACCGACCGGTTCGCAACCGGCATCTCCGAGCGGTCGGTGAACAACTGGGTCTCCCAGTGGGGCTCGAGCGACGTCGGTTGGGACAAGGGCTACATCGGCAAGTTCGTCTTCGAGGACGTTGACGCGTGGCTCAAGATCTCGCCCTCCACCTACGCGACGGAGATCCACACTCCGCTGTTGATCCTGCACTCGGAGAACGACCTCCGCTGCCCGATCGAGCAGGGCGAGCACCTCTTCACGACGCTCCGCCTCTTGAAACGCGACGTGGAGATGGTGCGGTTCCCCGACGAGAGCCACGAGCTCAGCCGCTCAGGCTCTCCGGTGCACCGCGTGATGCGGTTCGAGGTGATCCTCGAGTGGCTGGAGCGTTCGCTGAAGCCGGACGCCTGAGCTAGAGGCCCGAGCGGAGCACGAAGACCAGCCGGATCGCGAGGGCGATCGCCGCGGTGAGGGCGACCATCGCGAGCCCGACGAACGGAGCTCCGAGTACGGCGGCTACCGCGATGATCAGCAGGCGTCCGTCGCGCCCCCCGAGCGTGTAGCCGATCGGCCGCTCCGGCGCCGGCGGCAGGGCGAGTGATGCCGCTCGATCCTTCGACGCCATGGAGAGCAACGCGCCGGTGATCGCCGCGGCCGTCACGAGCAGGACCGAGCGCGCCGAGGAACCGTCGGACAACGCCCACACGCCGGTTCCGGCGAGGATCGCGGTATCGACGAGACGGTCGAGGACGCCGTCGAGCATCGCACCGTGCGGACCGGCACGGAGCTGCAGCCGCGCCGTCTCTCCGTCGACGCCGTCGAGCACGGACGCGGCCTGGGTCAGGATGCCGCCGGCGATCCCGTTCCCGATCGCGAGCAACCAGCCCGCCGCCACTCCCACGAGGAGGAACACCATGGAGAGGAGATCCGGCGGCAAACGGAGCGGCGACAGGGCGATGGAGATCCGCGTCGAGATCGGTCGGTTGACGAAGCGGGACACGGGCCCGTCGCTCTCCTTGCCGAGCGAGCGCCGCATCAGCCGCCGGGCCGTCGCGAGGTCCTCCGGCGTGTCGACGTCGATCCACCAGCCGCCCGACGGGAGCGCGACGGTCTCCACCGCGGTCTCCTCCGAGAGGATCGACACGGCTCCGGCGAGGGAGGCGTCGTTCCGATCCACGGCGCGTCGCTGCGCGTCGAAGATCTCCTGCGGGAACACGAAGGCGCCGCAGTCCACCGCCGGCTCGTCGAGCTGCTTGCCGAACGCGAGCGCGCGTCCGTTCTCGACGCGGACGCGCGTTCCCTCGTCCCAGACGGGCGTCTCCGGATGCTCGTCCACCAGGACGCTCGGCCGGTTCGCGCGGAGCAACCCGTCGAGCGCGGATTCTCCGAAGACGTGATCGGCCGTCAGGAGGACGAAGAGGTCCTCGCCCTTGACGGCCTGCTCGGCGGCGGCGAGCGACGCGCCGTTGCCCGCCTCCCAACCCTCCGCGTGGACGGCCTGCACGCGTCCGGGCGCAAGCCGGCCGACGACGGCCGCGACCGGGCCCGCGTGATAGCCGACGACGACGAGCACCTTCTCGATGCCCCTCGACAGGAGCATCCGCACCGCGCGCTCCACGAAGGTCAGTCCTCCGAGGCGCACGAGTGCCTTCGAGCCGCCGCCGGTGACGCGGTGGAGCCGCTCCGAGCGGCCGGCCGCGAGGACGACCCCCACGCGCGGAGGCTCGATCGTGCGCGCGGCGGCTCGCCGGACCTCTTGCGCGGCCGGCTCCTGCTCGGCGAATGGTTCGAATGCCTCGGACATGCCGTGCCTGCGGCCGCACCCCCTCTCGCGTCCGGATGGATGGAAAGAAGTAGCACGCGCCACCCCGACAGACAACGTGCCCAGGCCGGCCGCGGCTCCGGCCTACAGGCACGGCGTCACGAGCCCGATATGCCTGTCAGGGAGGTCATGGGAATCCGCGATCGCATCGCCACGCCCGAGCTGCTCGGGCGATCAGCCGTGGTCGGCCTCACGGCCTTCCTCGTGCTGGGCGTCGCCGGGACGGCGGTGCTCTTGCGAAGCGGAACCGACCGGATGATCTTCCTCGTCTTCGGTGCCGCGCTCCTGCTCGCGTACGCCGCGCTCCTCCCCCGGATGGTCCGGGCCGCCCGCGCGATGGAGGGCCACAACGCCCGGCTCCAGGAGGCGGAGGCGAAGTACCGCAGCCTCGTCGACCAGATCCCCGCGATCGTGTACCTCGCGGAGTTCGGACCCGAGGGCGACTGGGTGTACGTGAGCGCTGAGATCGAGCCGATGCTCGGCTACTCGCCCGACGAGTGGATGGCGCACCCACACCCGTTCTCGTCGCACCTGCACCCCGATGACAAGCAGCGCGTGATCGAGGCGGAGGAAGGCAGCCGCGCCGAAGGCCACGTCTATCACGCGGAGTACCGCATGTACCGGCGCGACGGCGAGGTGCTCTGGATCCGAGACGACGCGTTCCCCGTCCGCGACGCGGAAGGCCGCCCGCTGTTCATCCAGGGAATCATGTACGACATCACTGACCGGAAGGCCGCGGAGGACGAGCTCTCCAACCTTCTAGCGAAGGAACGCGAGGCGGCGGCCCGGCTGCGTGCCGTGGACGAGATGAAGAACACGTTCCTGCAGGCCGTCTCCCACGAGCTACGGACGCCGTTGACGCAGGTCCTCGGCACCGCCCTCACCCTCCAGAACAAGGACCTCCACCTGACGAAGCAGCAAGAGGACGACTTCCTCGATGGCCTGGTGCGGGCGGCGCGGAAGTTGGACGCGTTGCTCTCCGACCTCCTCGACGTCGACCGGCTCGGTCGCGGGATCGTGAAGCCGAAACGTCGCTTGATCGACGTCGGGTCGTTCGTGGGCGAGCTCGTGGAGACCTCCGAGGTCCGGGAGGCGCGGACCGTCAACGTGGACGCGCCTCCGCTCCAGGCCGAGGTCGACCCCTCGAAGATCGAGCGGATCGTGGAGAACCTCCTGTCCAACGTCGTGCGGCACACCCCGCCCGGGACACCGGTCTGGGTCTCGGTGCGCGCGCAACAGACATCGGGCGCGGAGGGCGTGCTGATCTCGGTGGAGGACGCCGGCGCCGGGATCCCGACCGAGCTTCGCGAGAACGTCTTCGAGCCGTTCCGCCAGGGGCAGGACACCTCCTCGCACTCGCCCGGAATGGGCCTGGGACTCTCGCTCGTCGCGCGCTTCGCCGAGCTCCACGGCGGCCGGGCGTGGGTGGAGGAGCGGAAGGGCGGCGGCGCTGCGTTTCGGGTTTTCCTGGCGGGGTCCGACGAGCCCGAGCGCGTCACGCCCACGCTCGGGCCGCTTCGGGCGACGAACGGGGAACTCAGCCGTTCGCCGGAGGTGGCTCCCCGGGCGGAGGATCGAGCGGCAGCAGGAGCGGTGACCGCGGATCCTGATTGAAGTCGAAGTCCTTGGTCAGGTCTCCGAGGATCGGAACGTCCTCTCGAACCGTGGGCCGCGAGTCCGGACGCCCGTCGGTCGCGGGATCGATCCGCTGCCCCTCGAGGAAGCGATCCTCGATCAGCTTGAGGTAGGCGTCGAACGACAGCGTCTGGTGGTCGACGTATCCCTGCCGTGCGTACGGGCTGATCACGATGCCGGGAACCCGGATGCCGTAGCCGTTCACGTCGACCCTCGGCGGCGGAACGTGATCGTAGAAGCCGCCCCAATCGTCCCACGTCAGGAAGATCGCCGTGCTCTTCCAGTCGGGACCACGCATCGCCGCGTTGATCACCCTCGTGACCCAGGCCTGCCCGCGCTTGATGGAACCGGGAGGATGCTCGCTGTAGCCGCGTCCGGGCATCACCCACGTGACGGACGGGAGCCTGCCCGCAGCCGCGGCCTTGAAGTACTCGGGATGTTCCCGCACGTTCCCGAGCTGCTGGTCGTCGTGCACCGTGACGAAGCCGGGCAGCGGATCCTGCGCGGGTACCGTCGCGCGAGGCCCGGCGTGATGCGCGCAGTCGTCGACGCAGGTGCCGTTCCCCACGTAGTAGGCCCAGCTCACGCCCGCGCGATGCAGCAGCCAGGTGATGTCGGTCCACGCGTAGATCGGCATCTGGGGGCCCTTCCTCTGCTCCTGGATCACCCCGTCCAGATCGAGGTCGGAGCGGCAGCTCATCGGATCGGCGACGTCCGGACAGGTGGCCGACCATGCTGAGACGAGGAAGAGATGGGAAGGCAGCGTCCACGAATCCGCCGGCGCGAAAAGATGGTCCTGGAGAAGGTGCGGAGCCAGTCCGGCGTATGGTCCCCCGCCTCGATCGCGACGTAGACGATGAGGTCCACGCCGATCTTCTCGGGGTCCACCAGGGCCACGCGGCGCGTGATGACGCCGCCCGCCTCCAGCTTCTGCACGCGCTTCCAGCAGGGCGTGGCCGAGAGCCCCACCTTGTCCGCCAGCTGCGCCA
>JBJMLP010000199.1:0-4382 GCA_045805245.1 Actinomycetota bacterium
GCGACTCTCGCCGAACGTGGCGGAACGGATGATCGCCGCGCACCGCTCCCCCGAGCCGGCGCACGCGTTGCAGCTTCGAGCATTGGAGCTCGATCCATTCCTCGAGCTGGATCTGCGCCTCGGGGAGGGGTCCGGCGCGGCGCTCGCCCTGCCGCTGATCGATGCGGCCCTCGCGATCGCGCGGGAGATGGGAACGTTCGACGAGGCCGGAGTGACCGATGCGGGCGCATGAGGGTGGACGCGGGTTCGCGTCGGCCGTCTCCTTCCTGACCCGGTTCCCGCTCGGAGCGGCCGCCTACACCGGTCGGGATCTCGCGCGTGGGCTTCCGTTCTTCCCGCTCGTCGGCGCTGCGATCGGCGCGAGCACGGCGCTCGTCGCGATCGGTTCGGGCCGATTCCTGCCTCCGCTGATCGCCGGACTCCTCGCGGTCGGCTGGCAGGCGCTCGTGACGGGCGGCCTCCACCTCGACGGCCTGGCGGACAGCGCCGACTCCTACGGCGCCGGCGAACGGCAGCGCGCGTTGGAGATCATGCGCGACCCGAGCGTCGGGAGCTTCGGAACGATCGCGATCGTCCTCGACCTCGGGATCAAGGCCGTGGCGATCGCAGCGCTGGTGGAGCGCTCCGGCGCGCTCGGCCCGATCGTCGCCGCGACGACGCTCGGATCGCTCGCATTCCTTCCGGGCTTGCTCCTTCCTTATGCGGGAGGGGGAATAGGACGGTTCCTCGCGGACGCTCGTCCGATGGATACGTTCGGTGCCGTCATCGTCGCCGGCGTCATCGTTGCGTTCTCGATCGGCGAGCGGTCGTTCGCCGTGGTCGCGATCGCCGTCGCCGTCGACGCGCTCTGGTCGTGGCATTGCTCCCGGCGGCTCGGCGGCGTCACGGGAGACACGCTCGGCGCCGGAGCCGAGCTCGTGCAACTCGCGGTGCTCCTGACGCTCGTCGCCGCCTCGTAGCGCTCGCTACGACGGGAGGATCACGTCCCCCGAGGAGGGATCGATCTCCACCTTGATCGAAGGGAGCGGAGTCGGCGCCGGACCCGCAACCGGCCGCGCGCCGCGCGTCGGATCGAACTCGGCGCCGTGGCACGGGCAGACGAGGAGCTCTCTCGAGGAGTCGTAGCCGACCTCGCATCCTGCATGCGTGCAGATCCGGCTGTACGCCGCGACGTCGTTCCGGCCGGTGCGGACGAGGACCGCGGGTCCGGCGCCGGGATCGTCGAACGCGACCGCGTCCCCGACGTTCATGCGCCCGAGCGATCCGATCTTGCGGCCCTCGATGGCGGGCGCGGAAGGAGACGCCGTCGGCGCGCTCGAGGACGGACGCCCCGCCGCGGGCCGGTTCGGCGAGTTCCGCTTCGAGCTTCCGGTCGGAAGCGTGGCCGATCTTCCACCGGCCTGAGCGGTTGGAGCGCTTCCGGCGAACGCGTGGGCGACCACGCCGATCAGGACCGAGGCCGCCCCGACCGCGCCGCCGCGAAGCAGGTCTCGACGAGCAAGACCACTCCGGGTGAGCGGCGGCGCGGTCGGGGTTCGGTCCCGGGTCCGCCGGCTCTCGAGGATGCCGACGAGGAGCGCGAGCCATGCCACGGCGTAGACGGAGTCCGATCCGAGGAAATACGGATGCACATGCCATGTCGCGGAGAGCCACAGCACGACGCTGATGCCGAAACCCGTCGCTGAAGCTGCGACCAGCCCGATCCCGAGGAGCGTCGCGACGCCGACGCCGATCTCGAGGAGCGCGATGCCGACGCCGGTGAGCGTCGGCACGTGCCCGAAGAGGAGGAGCACCGGACGGAGCGGGCTCGTCCTCGCGAAGGCATGGAGCTGAGCGCCGATCGACTGTGGCGAGCTCGAGTCGAAGAAGGTCGGGTCGGCGAACTTCTGGATCCCCGCGTAGAGGAACGTGATGCCGAGGAATCCCCGCAACACCGCGAGCGCGAGCGGCTGATCGCGCCAGCTCGCCACGACCCGCGCCGGCGCCGAGGCGCGGCTCGACACCGGAGGGGACCCTGAACGTCGATGACTCTGCACGGACATAGAGACGGAGTCTTTCCGGCATCGGTTTCACGACGGTCAGGAGGAGATTTGAAGACGGTAAGAATCCGGCCGGTCGCGGCCGCGGTGCGAGAGCATCTCCTTCGAGATGGCGAAGATCCTGCTCGTGGAAGACGACCGGCGGCTCTCGGCGCTTCTCGCCCGCCGCCTCTCGGAGGAGGGCCATAGCGCCGAGACGGCCGCGACCGGGCCGGAGGGCCTGCAACGCTCCCTCACCGACGGCTACGACGTGCTGATCGTCGACCGGATGCTCCCCGGCCTCGACGGCGTCTCCGTGGCGGGCGAGGTCCGGGCTCACGGCGTCGAGGTTCCGATCCTGATGCTGACCGCGCGCGACACCGTGGAGGACCGCGTCTCCGGTCTCCGTGGCGGCGCGGATGACTACCTGGTCAAGCCGTTCGCGTTCGCGGAGCTCCTCGCTCGGGTCGAGGCGCTCTCCCGCCGGGCCGAGCCGGAACGAACGCTCACCTACGGGCCGGTCCGAGTCGAGCCGCTTTCCCGGCGCGCGTACGTCGACGGCGAAGAGGCCGAGCTCACCGCCAAGGAGTTCGACCTCCTGGAATGCCTCATCCGAAACCGCGGTCGCGTGATGACGCGCGCGGAGCTGAAGGACCGTGTCTGGGAGCTCGGATTCGACGCGGAGACGAAGGTCGTCGACCTGTACGTGCACTACCTTCGCAAGAAGCTCGGGGCGGCCGGAAACGTGATCGAGACCGTGCGGGGCGTCGGCTACGCGGTCGGTCGCTAGGGATGTTCGGATCGCTCCGCTTCCGGATCGCGCTCTCCCACGCGGGCGTGCTGCTCGGCATCCTCATCCTCCTCGGCGGTGGTGGCGCGCTGCTGCTCTCCCGCAACCTCGACCACTCGGCGACGAGCGATCTGGTGGCAACGGCGGCCGGGCAGATCGAGCGGATCGAGGAGGCCGGACATCCCGTGCCGCCACCGGACACGGACACTCCGTCACAGGCCGCGACGCAGCTGGGAGTGTTCCTCCCCAACGGGATGCCGATCGGCGAGCTCTCGGAGCTGCCTTCCTGGCTCCGGCCCGGAGCCTCCGTCGTCGATCGGACGGTCGCCGGAGAACCCGTTCGGATCGTGACGATGCACGCGGCGTCGGACGGGAAGCCGCTCGCCACCGTCGTCGCCGGTCGCTCCCTCGCTCCGGAGACGCAGCTGATGCACCGGGTGCGCCTCCCGCTGTTGTTCGGAAGCTTGCTCGCCGCCGTCCTCGCGCTGTTCGCCGGCTGGTGGCTCGCCGGCCGCGCCGTGCGACCGGTGGAGCGCGCGTACCGGGCGCAGGCGGAGTTCGCCGCCGACGCGTCGCACGAGCTCCGCACTCCCCTCACGTTCATCCGCTCGGGTGTCGAGGTGCTCGCGCAACACGAGCCGGCGCTCGGCGGGGAGGTGCTCGGCGAGATCGACTACCTGACGGACCTGACGCAGCGGATGCTCGCGCTCGCGCGCTCGCCCGACGAGGCAATGGCCCTCGAGCGGCAGCCGCTCGACCTCGGTGAGCTCTGCCGGTCCGCGGTGCGACGGGCATCGGTCGACGCGGTCCGTCTCGAGACGATCGGGAACGGAAGCGTCCACGCGGTCGGAGACCGTGTCGCGACGGAGGCCGCGCTCGACGCCGTTCTGGAGAACGTCCGCGTCCACGGCGGCGGAACGGCCACCGTCTCCTGGAGCGCCGGCGCCGCACGCGCGCTCGTCTCCGTCGCCGACCACGGGCCCGGCCTGGATGCCGGCCTCCGGGAGGCAGTCTTCGGGCGTTTCCACCGCGGAGACGCCTCCCGCGCCCGAGAGACGGGAGGCGCCGGGCTCGGTCTCGCGCTCTCGCGGAGACTGATCGAGGCCCAGGGCGGCTCGATGTGGCTCGAGGAGACGCCGGGCGGCGGCCTCACCGCGAATCTGTCGCTTCCCTCCGCAGCCTCGGCGCGCTGATTCTCCGGCTTGCGATCATGCGAGTCACCACCCTTTGAAAGGAGGACGACTCGATGCAGCTCAGCAGGAACACCACCGAGACTTCGGCCGGACCGAGTGACTGGTTCACCGGCACCGTCTTCATGGATCCGGTGGCCGCTCCGGCGGGCGCGTACCGGATCAGCGCGACGAACGTCCACTTCACACCGGGCGCGCGGACGGCCTGGCATGCGCATCCGGGCGGCCAGACGATCTACGTGACCGACGGCGTCGGTCTCGCTCAGGGCCAGGGAGACGCGATCGAGGTGATCCGTCCGGGCGACCGGGTGTTCTTCGCTCCGGGCGAGGATCACTGGCACGGCGCATCGGCCTCGCGCTTCATGACCCATCTCTCGCTCGTCC
>JBJMLP010000200.1:0-4614 GCA_045805245.1 Actinomycetota bacterium
CGAGGGGATGGAGACAACCCTTCCCGGACGCGCGTATTGGTCGGAGGAGTTCTTCGACCTCGAACGCGAGCGCATCTTCTTCCGCGACTGGGTGTGTGTCGGTCGAGAGGAGACGCTCGCCGAGGCAGGCTCCTACCTGCTCGTCGACGTCCTCGGCGAGAGCCTCCTCGTCGTGCGCACGCGCGAGGGAGACATCTGCTGCTTCCACAACGTCTGCCGTCATCGCGGCTCGCGGCTCGTGATCGACGATCCGGAGACCTCCGACGCTGCCCGCCTTCCGTGCGCGGCCGGTCGTTTCAAGGGCTCGATCGTCTGCCCGTACCACTCGTGGACCTACGGCCTCGCGGGAGAGCTCCGCAACGCGCCGTTCCTCAACGAGTCGGTCGGGCTGCGGAAGGAGCAGCTTCCGCTCTTCTCGGTCGACGTGGACACGTGGGGCGGCTTCATCTTCGTGAACCTGTCACGCGACGGCTCGGGCGAGCCGCCGGAGCGGAACCTCACATCGCAGCTCGGCGAGATCCCCGAGCGACTCGCGCACTATCCGTTGTCGGAACTCCGCACCGGCCGCCGGATCACCTACGAGGTGGCGTCGAACTGGAAATGCATCGTGGAGAACTTCAACGAGTGCTACCACTGCGGCCCCGTCCATCCGGAGCTCTGCGAGATCGTTCCCGCGTTCCGTGAAGCGGGCGGCGGCGCGCTCGACTGGGACAACGGTGTTCCGCATCGCGAAGGGGCTACGACGTTCACGTTCAGCGGCACGACGGACCGAGCGCCGTTCCCCGGCCTCGATGAGGAGGAGCGCGTCCGGCACAAGGGAGAGCTCGTCTACCCCAATCTCATGGTGAGCGTCTCGGCCGACCATGTCGCCGCGTTCACGCTCTGGCCGACGAAGGCCGGGCACACTCGCATCGACTGCGACTTCCTATTCCATCCCGGCGAGATGGCGAAGCCGAGGTTCGATCCCTCCGACGCGGTCGAGTTCTGGGACCTCGTGAACCGTCAGGACTGGCGTGTCTGCGAGAGCGTCCAGTCGGGGATGGGTTCGCGGGTCTTCTCCACCGGCTACTACGCGCCGATGGAGGACTGGAGCATGGACATCCGCCGGTATCTCTCGGACAAGCTGGGGCCTTCCGCGACCGACTGAGTCGTTGCCGCCGCTTCAGTCGGTTCCCCGGCGCGCGTCTTTTCCGATCACCGACAACACCTCCGGATGCAGCCGGTCGTTCGTCGTCAGCATGCTGCCGCCCTCGCGGAGGGCTGTTCCGTCCAGGGTGCTCACCCGGCCGCCGGCCTCCTCCACGATCGGCACGAGGGCGGCGTAGTCCCAGACATGCAGCTCCGGCTCCAGCGCGACGTCCGCGGCGCCGCGCGCGACGAGGAGGTGGGCCCAGAAGTCACCGAAGCCACGCGTCCTCCGCGCGGTCGTGGAGAGCTCGACGAACCACTCTCGGTCGGCCCCGCCGAGGAACGAGCTCTCGCCGGCCGTCAGGACGAACGCTTCGTCCAGCGAGGACGTCTCCGATACGCGGATCTCGCGTCCGTTGAGCGTCGCGCCGGCGCCGCTCGCGGCCGCGTAGCGTTCTCCGAGCGCGGCGGCGTTCGCCAGGCCCAGAACGGGTTCGCCCTCCACGACGAGCGCGATCAGCGTCGCCCAGATCTGGATGCCGGCCGCGAAGTTCTTCGTGCCGTCGATCGGATCGATCACCCAGACACGGGGCGCGTCGCCCGTTCGGCCGCCCTCCTCTCCGAGGACGGCGTCGTCCGGGAAGCGCTCCGCGAGGCGGCTCCGGATCATCCGTTCCACTCCGACGTCCGCCTCGGTCACCGGCGTACGATCCGGTTTCGTCCGCACGTCGAGGTCGGTTCCGAACAGCGACAGCGCGATCCGCGCGGCCTCCTCCGCAAGTTCGTCGGCGAAGGCGAGCTCTTCCTCGTACACGCGCCGGACCCTATCGCGCAGCTGAGAAGCAGTGATTTCCGTTACGCTCGCGAACGATGCAGTCCACCGTGGAAGAGACCGAGAAACACACGGTCAAGCTCTCCGTCGAGGTGCCTCCAGAGGAGTTCGGAGCGGACCTCGATCGCGCCTACCGGCGGATCGCCGGCCAGGTTCGCATCCCGGGCTTTCGCAAGGGGAAGGTCCCTCGCAGGATCATCGACGCGCAGATCGGCCGGGAGGCCGTTCTGGAGGAGTTCGTGCAGGACTCCGTTCCGACCTACTACCGGGCTGCGCTCCAGGAGCACGAGCTCGCGCCGATCGCGGATCCGGACATCTCCCTCGACCAGCTCGAGGAGGGAAAGCCGCTGCTGTTCACCGCGACGGTGGAGATCCGTCCGCGCATCGAGCTCGAGGACTACAAGGGCATCAAGGTGGAGCGCCCGTCCGTCGTCGTGGGGGAGCGGGAGATCGACGAGATGGTCGACCGCATGCGCGAGCGCTTCGCCGAGCTGGAGGTCGTCGGCCGGCCCGCGCGGAGCGGCGACTTCGTGCTCGCCGACATCCGCGCTTCCGTCCACAGCGAGGAGGTTCCGGAGGCGACGCGGCTCGACTACCTCTATGAGGTGGGCTCGAACGAGTTCGGAGAGGAGCTGGACAAGGAGCTCGAGGGAAAGCACAAGGGGGAGATCCTCAAGCTCAACGCGAAGCTCCCCGAGCGTTTCGGCGATCGTGCCGAGGCGGAGGTCTCCTTCTCGGTCCTCGTCAAAGAGGTGAAGGGAAAGGTGCTTCCGGCCGCCGACGACGAGTTCGCCAAGACCGCTTCGGAGTTCGACACGATCGAGCAGTTCCGCGCGGACCTCCGCGAGAAGCTCCAAGAGGCGAAGCAGCGGGAAGCCGACGCGGAGGTGCGGGATCTCGTTCTGCAGAAGCTGATCGACGGCGTGGACGTCGAGCTCCCGGAGGCGCTCGTCGAAGACGAGACCGAGCATCGCGTGCAATCCGCGAAGAACCGCGCGGAGCGCGCCGGCGTCTCGCTCGACGACGCGCTCGCGGCCCAGGGATGGGACGAGCTTCGGTTCCGCAGCGACGCCCGGTCGCATGCCGTTCGAGCGATCAAGGCGGACCTCGTCCTCGAGTCGGTTGCGCGCGCGGAGGGGCTCGAGGTCACGGCCGAGGAGCTCGGAGAGGAGATCGGCCAGCTCGCCGTTGCGCTCGGACGCGATGCCAAGGATCTGGCGCAGACGCTCGACCGGAACGGTCAAGTCGTCGCACTGGCCGGTGATATCATCCGTTCCAAGGCGCTCGACGTTCTCGTCGAGAACGCGGAGATCGTGTCGACGGACGCGACCGAACCGCCGAACGAAGCCGAGAGCGCGTCGGGAATCGAAGCGCAGACCGGATCGCTGACCCGATCGGAGGACGACGGCTCCGTCGAAGAAGTGGAGCCCGACGCGGCTCCCTCTCCATCAGAAGCGAGCTCCCCGGAAGACACACCGGAGGACACATGAATGACATGAAGGACTACCTCGTTCCCGTCGTCATCGAGCAGACGAACCGTGGCGAGCGCTCGTTCGACATCTACTCGCGGCTCCTGAAGGAACGCATCGTGTTCCTGGGAACGCCGATCGACGATGCGGTCGGCAACCTCATCATGGCCCAGCTCCTGCACCTCGAGGCCGAGGAGCCCGACAAGGACATCAACCTCTACATCAACTCTCCCGGAGGGGACATCAACTCCCTGTTCGCGGTGTACGACACGATGCAGTTCATCCGCTGCGACGTCTCCACCACCGTGATGGGCCAGGCGGCCTCCGCGGCGGCGGTCCTGCTCGCAGCGGGCGCCAGGGGCAAGCGCTTCGCGCTCCCGAACTCTCGGGTGCTGATCCACCAGCCGCACGGTGGTGCTCAGGGTCAGGCGGTCGACATCGAGATCCAGGCGAAGGAGATCCTCCGCTATCGCCGGCTCATCGACGAGGTCCTCGCCATGCACACGGGTCAGTCCCTCGAGAAGATCGGGAAGGACACCGACCGGGACTTCATCATGACCGCCGAGCAGGCCAAGGACTACGGCCTGATCGACGAAGTCATCGCGAGCCGGAAGATCACGCCGGAACTTACTGCGGCGGCGGCGGCGGGCTCGTAGAATAGGGGCCGAGGCCGGGTGAGGAGCCCGGCCGCTTGGTTCGGGGGGCACGAGCGCAATGGCGAAGTTCGGCGACTCTGATCTGCTGAAGTGCTCGTTCTGCGGCAAGAGTCAGAAGCAGGTCAAGAAGCTGATCGCCGGTCCGGGCGTCTACATCTGCGACGAGTGCATCGATCTCTGCAACGAGATCATCGAGGAGGAGCTCTCCGAGACCTCCGAGCTCAAGCTGGAGGAGCTCCCCAAGCCCCGCGAGATCTACGAGTTCCTCGACGACTACGTCATCGGCCAGGAGCAGGGCAAGAAGGTCCTCTCCGTGGCGGTCTACAACCACTACAAGCGCATCCAGGTCGGCGCGAAGGATGCCGAGGTCGAGCTCCAGAAGTCCAACATCCTCATCCTCGGGCCGACCGGCTGCGGCAAGACCCTCCTCGCCCAGACGCTCGCCAAGATGCTGAACGTGCCGTTCGCCATCGCGGACGCCACGGCGCTCACCGAGGCCGGCTACGTCGGCGAGGACGTCGAGAACATC
>JBJMLP010000201.1:0-8130 GCA_045805245.1 Actinomycetota bacterium
CTACGTGGTCGGGCCCGAGGTGGTGCTCGTCTCGTCCGCGGAGGAGACCGCCAAGGAGGTCTACGCCGCGCTGGTTGGAGGAGAGCTCGAGCGCGCGGACGAGGCTCCGC
The DNA here is from genome assembly GCA_045805245.1 of Actinomycetota bacterium. Classification (GTDB taxonomy): domain Bacteria; phylum Actinomycetota; class UBA4738; order UBA4738; family JBJMLN01; genus JBJMLN01. The sequence continues at coordinate 111 of JBJMLP010000201.1, forward strand.
CGCGTCACGAGTTCGGATGCACCGGTCCGCCGGCCGCGTTCCAGGCGGTGGCGGAGCGTTTCCTGGGCCCGGAGATCGCGGAGGTGCGAGCCTCGGTGGTCGAGCTCGTGGGGGGCTGACGTGGAGCTGATCGTTCTCGGATGCGGAGGGACCTGGCCGACCGCCGGCGGGGCGACGAGCGGTTATCTGTAGCGACACGACGGCTTCAACCTCTGGCTGGATGCGGGAACGGGAACGCTCGCGCGGCTGCAGGAGTACGTGAAGATGTCGGAGGTCGGCGCCCTGGTTATCACCCACGGGCATCCGGATCACATGGTCGACCTCTATCCGTTCTTCTACGCGCGCTACTATGGGGGACAGGGGCCGCACGGCCTCCCGCTCTACTACCCGCACGGATTCTTCAAGCGCATCGGCGACCTCGTCGGCCCGGAGACCACCGAGGCGATGCGCACCGCGTTCGAGCTCAACGAGGTCAAGGGCGGCGACGTCCTCGACATCGGCCCGTTCCGCATCACGGCGTTCGAGATGATGCATCTCGGCCCGGCGCTCGGCTACCGCATCGAGGCGAACGGCGCCGTCCTCGCGTACACGGGCGACACCGGCCCCACGCCGGTCGTCGACGAGCTCGCGAAGGGATCCGATCTCTTCGTCGCCGAGGCGACGTGGCAGGACCATCAGGACCTGCTGCCGTTCCACCTTTCGGCGCGACAGGCGGCGGAGCACGCCACGCGCGCGGGCGCGAAGAAGCTGGTGCTCACCCACATCTGGCCCTCCCTCGACTACGAGGCCTCCCGCCAACAGGCCTCGGAGGCGTTCGACGGGGAGATCGTCATCGCGCAAGAGGGCATGCGGCTCGAGATCGAACCGTCGTGACCGGAGCGCGCCCGTGACGGAGCGCGTCGACGGACGAGGAGCGACGGACCTCCGTCCGATCAAGCTTGAGACCGGCTATCTGGGATGGGCCGAAGGATCGGTTCTGTTCGAGATGGGACAGACCCGCGTGCTCGCCGCGGCGTCCTATGAGGACCGCGCGCCGCGGTTCCTCCAGGGCAGCGGCAAGGGCTGGGTGACGGCCGAGTACTCGATGCTGCCCCGCGCGACGATGGAGCGGACGCCCCGAGAGGTTGGCAAGGGCCGTCCCTCGGGCCGCACGCAGGAGATCCAGCGCCTGATCGGGCGATCCCTCCGCGCGGTGACCGATCTGAAGGCCCTCGGAGAGATGACGATCTGGGTCGACTGCGACGTCCTGCAGGCGGACGGAGGAACGCGGACGGCCTCCATCACCGCCGGCTACATCGCGCTGTCGCTCGCGGTGCGATCGCTCACCGAAGCGGGAACGATCAAGCGCGATCCGCTGACCGACACCGTCGCCGCCGTCAGCTGCGGCATCGTCGGGGAGGAGCGGCTGCTCGACCTGGCCTACGAGGAGGATGCCCGCGCGGAGGTCGACTTCAACGTGGTGGAGACCGGGGGCGGCAAGCTCGTGGAGCTCCAGGGCACCGCGGAGGGAACCCCGTTCAGCCGCTCCGATCTCGACGCGCTCGTCGACCTCGCGGAGGAGGGCATCCGCGAGCTGACCGCGATCCAACGCGACGCGCTCGCGTGAGCGGTTCCGCTCCGGGCCCGCGTCCCGCGTGAGCTTCCCCGACTCGATCGCGATCGCTTCGCGGAACGAGGGCAAGCTCCGGGAGATCGCGGCGATCTGCGCCGATTGGCCGGTTCGGTGGGTCACCGTGCGCGACCACCCCGACGACTGGCCGGACGTGGAGGAGACCGGATCGACCTACCTGGAGAACGCGCTCTTGAAGGCGCGCGCGGTCGCGGAGTTCACCGGTGAGGCGTCGCTTGCCGACGACTCCGGGATCGAGGTGGACATGCTGGGCGGCGGCCCCGGGCCGCGCTCCGCGCGGTACGCAGGCGAGGACGCGAGCGAGGAGCGGAACCTGTCCGCTCTCCTCTCCGCGCTGAAGGGGGTCCCGACGAGCGGCAGGACCGCCCGGTACCGCTGCGTCGCGGCGCTCGTGTTGCCGGACGGCTCGGAGCGCTTCACGGAGGGCGTCTGCGAGGGAACCCTCACCGCCAAACCCCGTGGCACGGGCGGCTTCGGCTACGACCCGATCTTCGTTCCGGCCGGCTGGGACGTGACGATGGCGGAGCTCTCCGCAGCGGACAAGGACCGCATCAGTCACCGCGGACGTGCCTTCCGGGCGATGCGGGCGCTTCTCGCGGGCGACTGACCACCGGCCTGTCGAGCCCGGGCTCTGCCTCACGGAACCGTAGCCGCTCTCAAGCACGGTCCGAGCACCGCCGATGACCTCCAAGAGACCGAATTTCCGGGCACGAGACCGGCCCGGCCTGGCGCCGTCGTGCCCGAGGCCGCGGCCGGGGGGGAAGCGATGGCGAAGGAACGACATCCGTGGCGCGTTGAGCAGCGCCTGCTCGAATGGCTCGAGCGGTCCTTCGCGCCGCGTTCGCCGGCGTTCGTCTTCAACCTCTCGCTCACGATCGTGATCCTGATCGGAGTCGTCGACCACTTCACCGGACAGCTCTCGCTCTCGGTCTTCTATGTCCTGCCGCTGGTGCTCGCGACGTGGCTCCTCGGAAAGTTCCGAGGCGCGCTGATCGCGCTCGGCGCCGCTCTCGTCTGGCTCGCTGCCGACATCACCGCGCACATCGGCGAGGGCGTGATCCCGTACTGGAACGCCCTCGCGCGGTTCGGTGTCTTCTTCGTGATCGTCTCCCTCGTCGCGGCGCTCCGTGACGCGCTCGCCCACGAACATGACCTCGCGATGCAGGAGCGCGACATCTCCGAGGGCCTGCGCGGGTTGAACGAGATGAAGGACACGCTCCTGCACGCGGTGTCTCACGACCTCCGCAACCCGCTCACCGCGATCATCGGGTCGGTGCAGACGCTCGAGCGGGGCTCCCAGCTGCAGCTCACGCCCGATCAGACGGAGGGGCTGCTCCAGGCGATCGACAGCAGCGCGCGGAAGCTCCACCGCATGATCTCCGACCTGCTCGATCTGGAACGCCTCGATCGCGGCGATGTCGCGGCCGACCGGCACCCGACGGATCTCCGCGACCTCACGCGGCGGATGGTGCAAGAAGCGACGTTCCTCGAGAATCATCCCGCACGGGTCGAGTCCGAGCGGGTGGTGCTCTCCGTCGACCGCGGAAAGGTGGAACGGATCATCGAGAACCTGCTCGTCAACGCCGCGAAGTACACGCCGACGGCGTCACCGGTCTGCATCCGCGTGAACGCCGTGGATGGCGGCGCGGTGATCTCGGTCGAGGACGAGGGCCCGGGCGTTCCGGACGAGCTGAAGGAGACGATCTTCCAGCCGTTCCGCCAGGCCGAGAAGGGATCCGCCGGCGCCGGGATCGGGCTGTCGCTCGTCGCGAAGTTCGCGGAGCTCCACGGTGGGCGCGCCTGGGTGGAGGACCGTCCGGGCGGCGGCGCGAGCTTCCGGATCTTCCTGGCGGCTCCCGAGGAGGAGCCCGCCGACGCTCAACTCCGCGCGGTGGGAGCCTGACCCGTCCTGCCTTTCGGGCAATCTCCTGCGAGAGCCCGTCCGTATCCTCTCCATCCAGCCAAAGGAAGGGGAGAAGCATGCTCAAAGGCAGGATCCTCGCGACGATCGCCGCTGCCACGTTGGTCGCCGGTCCGCTCGCCCTCGCGCCGGCGATTCCGGCGCAGGCCGCGACCGTCGTCAAGGCGACCCAGAGCTTCTCGTTCAAGCCGGGAACGGTGCACGTGAACAAGGGCGCCAAGGTCGTCTGGAAGAACACCTGCAGTTGCACGCACACCGTCACCGCGACGTCGAACAACTGGAACAAGAACACGACGATCCACTCGGGAGACACGACGAGCTTCACCTTCAAGCAGAACGGCACGTACAAGTACCACTGCACGATCCACGCCGGGATGTCGGGCAAGGTCGTCGTCGGCTGACCTCGGGGCCGTCGGGTACCCTCACACGATTTCCACGCGAGCGGCGGAGGATCCCTCCGCCGCTCGTCCCGTTCTAGGCGGAGCGCTCGAGGATCGCGAGCGTGTCGCGAGCGGCGTGGTGTCCCGCGACGACGGCGCCCTCGATCCATCCGGCGCCGCTCGGCGAGATGTCGGAGGTCGCGAACGCGAGGCGGCCCTCCGGCGCCATCAGCGATCCTCCTCCGCGGGTGTCCCATCCCGGACGGGGCGAGAACCACGCGCCCCGCGAGAACGGATCGGCGTTCCAATCGTGACCGTCGCTGCGGAGGACCTCGCTGTCGGGCAGATACTCCTTCAGCGCTTCGTCGACCGCCGCGGGCTCGGTCGGATCGATCCCGCGGACGCCGGAGAATCCGGTGACGAGGCGTCCTCCGTCCGCCTCCCGTCCCGCGATCAGCGCCTGGAGCGTGGCCGGTCAGCCGACGCCCTCGAACGCCTCCGGCACGCCGCGCGCGACCGCGATCACCTTCGTCGACGTTCCCGCGTGTCCGGTCGACGCGGCCCAGCGCTTGTGCTCGGATAGCGAAGGATCGAACGCGACGTCGCGCCAGACGTTCAGGGGCAGCGCGACGACGGCGGCCCCTGCCGAGATCGTTCCGCCTCCGTCGAGATCAGCCTGCGCTCCACCGCCGTCGGAGCGGATGAGACGCACGATCGATCCGAGGCGAACCTCGGCTCCGGCATCCGCGGCGATCGCGTCGACGAGGCTCTTCGTTCCCCGCGTCAGGCTCTGACCGACGTCGGTGAACGCCTCCTCGAAGCGGTAGCCCGTGTTCACCGCATCGGCGAGGATCGCGAGCGCGGACTGCTCGTCCGGATCGCCGCCGCCCATCGCCGCGCAGAAGGCGAGCAGGAAGTCCTCCACCTCGGCTCGCAGGCCGAGCGCGCGCAGCCACCCCGTGAAGGGAACGTCGAGGTCCGCGAGCGACGTGCGATCGGCCGGATCCCATGAAGCCGCCACTCGGGCGAGGACCGGTTCCAGCAGGTGGTCGGCGCTCGCCATCGCGGTGCGGAGGGCGGGACCGGCGTCGGAGCCCGTGACGCGTCCGGCCCTCGTGATCCACGAGACGGTGGATGGCGCCGGCAGCTGGTCTACCTCGAGCCCGTACCGCTCGATCTCCGCCGCGAGCGCCGGATGGCCGTCGGTCCAGAACCACGTGCCGCCGTACTCCACGGAGACGTCCGTTCCGGGGAGCGTGCGGTACCAGGTCCTCCCTCCGAGGCGGTCGCGCGCCTCGAGGAGGATCACGCTCCGGCCGCGCTCGCGGAGATCCCGCGCGGCCACGAGACCGGCGAACCCTCCTCCGATCACGACGACGTCGGCGTCCACGTCCGTAGCGTAGCGGCGGCGGCTTCTCCGGCGCGTTCCGTCTCGCTCCAGCCCGTCAGGCTCGCTTCACGCCGATGATCGTGTGGAGGCCGCTCGGAAGCTCCTCCGTTCCGAAGAACGTGCCGACGCGCGCGTCGACACCGTGTTCCGCGAGGAGCGGTGGAACCTGCGAGGTGTCGACCATCACGTTGTCGTGCCGCTCGTCGTCTCGGCGCCACGTTCCGTCGTCGTTGCGGGAGAAGATCGCCATCTGGCGGACGTAGCGATCGGGCGACGGAACCGAGGTCTCCGTGACGATCGCCCAGGTCTCGGTCTGCCAGCCCCGCGCGTGCCGGTCCGTCCGGCCCTCGGTGTAGGAGAGGTCGCACAGGTCGATCGCGAACACGCCGCCGGGACGGAGCGCCTCCGCGGCCGCGACCAGCGCGCGGTCGATCGCCTCCTCGTCCGGGAGATAGCTCAGCACGTGGCCGATCGAGACGATCGCGTCGGCCTCCGGGATCGGGTCATCCGGAAGCGTGAGGCGGCGGATCTCCTCGGCGTCCGGCGCCGTTTCCCGCGCGATCTCGAGCATCGCGGGCGATGCATCGGTCGCGATCACGCGATGACCGGCGCCGGTGAGATATCGCGTCAGGAGCCCGCTGCCGCAGCCGAGCTCCACGACGAGGCCGTTCCGTTCCCGGATGGGCTCGATGAGCTCCAGCACGCCGGGGGCGCACTCCTCGGCGTGGAAGCCGAAGCCGAGGTGATGGATCAGGGCGAGGTCTCGGCGGTAGTACGGGTCGTCCGGCATCGTGGTCCTCCTTCCGGGTGCCGACGCTAACCGCTCGGTACCCTGTGCGGATGCGCATCTTCTCCGGCATCCAGCCGACGGGCAGAAAGCATCTGGGCAACTACCTCGGCGCGATCCGGCAGTACGTCGTGGGCCAGGACCGCGGAGAGGCGATCTACTGCATCGTCGACCTCCATGCGATCACGGTCGCGTACGACTCGCAGGAGCTCCCTCGGACCGTCCTCGACACGACGGCGCTGCTCCTCGCAGCCGGTCTCGATCCCGGGCGCTGCATCCTGTTCCGTCAGAGCGACGTGCGCGAGCACACCGAGCTCGCCTGGTTGCTCTCCGCCGTCACCGCGTACGGAGAGCTCTCGCGGATGACGCAGTTCAAAGAGAAGTCGGCGAAGCAGCGCGATTTCGTCTCCGCCGGGCTGTTCACGTATCCGATCCTGCAGGCGGCGGACATCCTCGCGTACCGCACCGACGAGGTGCCGGTGGGGGAGGACCAGAAGCAGCACCTGGAGCTCGCGCGCGACATCGCCCAGCGGTTCAACGCGCGCTTCGGGGAGACCTTCGTGGTTCCGGAGCACCGCATCCCGGAGGTGGCGGCGCGCGTGATGGATCTCCAGGCGCCGGAGTCGAAGATGTCCACGACCGGCGGAACGGAACAGGGAACGGTGCTCGTGCTCGAGGAGCCGGAGGAGATCCGGAAGAAGTTCCGCTCCGCGATCACCGACTCGGGGAGAGAGGTCGTTCGCGGCGAGGCCAAGGCCGGCATCGGGAATCTGATCGAGATCCTCTCCGCCGCGCGAGGCGTCGACCCGGAGGAGATCGAGAAGGAATACGCGGACGCGGGCGGGTACGCGGACTTCAAGCGGGAGGTCGGTGAGGCGGCGGCGGAGCTCCTCGCTCCCGTGCGCGAACGCTACGCGGAGCTCCGACCGGACGAGGTGGCGCTGGAGGAGATCCTGTCCGCCGGTGCGGAGAAGGCCCGCGCGATCGCGGGGCCGACCGTGCAGGAGGCCCGGAGTCGCATGGGGATCGGGCCGCGCGGCTCCGCGTGAAGATCGCCGCTTCGCGCTCGGAGTAGGCTCGGCGCCGCGTGAGGCGCAGGCAGCGGGACGTCATCGTGATCGGCGGAGGCCACAACGGCCTTGCGTGCGCTGCGTACCTCGCGAAGGCAGGTCTCGACGTGCTCGTCCTGGAGCGCCGCTCGATCCTCGGCGGGGCCGCGGCGACCGAGGACATGTGGGACGGCTACCGTGTGTCGTCCGCTTCGTACGTCGTCTCGCTCGTGCCGGACCGGATCGTCGACGAGCTCCGGCTGAAGCGGTTCGGCTACGAGGTCTCGATCATCTCGCCGGATTACTTCGTGCCGTTCCCGGACGGATCCACGCTCACGCTCTGGGGAGACGCGGAGCGCGACGCCGCGAATATCGCGAAGCTCTCAGCGGCCGACGCGGACGCGTACCCGAGGTTCGACCGGTACTTCGAGCACATCGCCTCCATGATGAAGGAGCTGCTCTTCGTCGTTCCGCCCAACCTGCGGCTCTCGGAGCTTCCCGCGTGGGCGCGTCTCGGGAAGCGCCTGCGCGGATGGAGCGGACGGGATCTCCACGAGCTCGTGCGCCTGTTCACGATGAGCGCCGGCGATTTCCTGGACGAGTGGTTCGAGGATCCTCGCGTGAAGGGGGCGATGGCGACCCAGGCGATCATCGGTGCCTGGTGCGGACCGATGACCCCGGGCTCCGCGTACGTCCTGATGCACCACTGGATCGGCGAGGTGGACGGTCATTTCGGCGCGTGGGGATGGGTGAAGGGTGGCATGGGCGGGGTGAGCGAAGCGATGGCGGCAGCGGCGCGGGCGGCCGGCGCGGAGATCCGCGTGGACTAGCCCGTCGCGAGCGTCGCGATCAACAAGCACGGC
>JBJMLP010000202.1:0-22578 GCA_045805245.1 Actinomycetota bacterium
GACGGCGAACCGCGTCGTCGTGGGCCCGCAGGAGCTCCTCGGCCGCCGCGGGCTCGAGGCCGACCGCCTGTCGTGGGTCGGGGGCTCGCCTCCGACGGACGGCGCGTTCGAGGCGGACGTTCAGGTGCGCTCGAGCGGCGACGCCGTGTCGGGTGTCGTCCGGACGCGGGAGGATGGCTCTTTGACGGTGGAGTTCCGAGCGGCGCAGCGGGGGGTCGCTCCGGGGCAGAGCGTCGCCATCTACCGCGGCGACGAGCTCCTCGGAGGTGGCCGCATCCGCGCGGCGGTGCCGTGAGGGAGCGCCCGTGCGCCTGCTGAGAAAGAAACCGCAGACCTTCGACATCCAGGTGCACGACATGGTCGTGCGCGTGCAGGCGTCTCCGGATTACCTGGAGGAGTCGCGCGCCGCGGCGCTGTCTTTCTGGGACCAGCTCAATGCCTATGCCACCGGGCACGCCTCGTTCCGGAACGCGACCGAGCCGGTGGAGGTTCCCGACGAGGCGCCCTCGATCATCCGCGAGATGGCGCGCGCGGGTCGAGCCGCGGGCGTGCCGCCGATGGTCACGATGCAGGGAGCGATGACCGACCATGTGGGACGGTTCCTCGCCCGCTCGGTCTCGGAGCTTCGGGTCTCGAGCGGGGGCGACGCGTTCGTGGTCACCAAGAAGCCCGTGAAGCTCTCCGTGCTGCGGCGCGGGGACGGGAGCGGCGTCTCCATCGTCCTTCACCGCAGGGACGGAGGCGTCGGCGTCTCCACGCTCGTCGGCAACCGTCGCGCGTCGGACCTCCACATCGACGGCATGGCGGTGATGGCCGAGAGCTGCATGGTGGCCGACGCGGCGCTCGCCGCGATGCAGATCATCCTGTCGAAGCCCGGCTCGATGAAGCCCGCGCTCGCGCATCTGCAGAAGATCGACGGAGTCGTCGGCGGCGTGGTGATCCAGGGGAGCGACATCGGGGTCGCCGGCGGCGTGGAGATCGCCGCGTAGAGCATGCCGACCAAGGAGGAGCGCCGCCGGGCGGAGGCGAAGCTCCGCGTCGAGGAGCTCAGGGAGCGGATCAACTACCACTCCTACCGGTATCACGTGCTCGATGAGCCCGAGGTCGCGGATGCCGAGTACGACGCGCTCGTCCGTGAGCTCTCCTCGCTGGAGGAGGACTTCCCCGAGCTCATCACGCCGGACAGCCCGACGCAGCGGGTCGGCTCGACGCCGCTCGATCTCTTCGCGCCGGTGCATCACCGCGCGCGGATGCTCTCCCTGGACAACGCGTTCTCGCGCGACGAGCTCGAGGCATGGGCCGCGCGGGTGGAGCGCACGATCGGCACGGGCGCCCGTTTCGTCTGCGAGCTGAAGATCGACGGCGTCGCGGTCGCGCTCACCTACGAGAAGGGTTCCCTCACGAAGGGTGCGACGCGCGGAGACGGCACCACGGGAGAGGACATCACCGCGAACGTCCGAACGGTGCGCTCCGTCCCCACGAGGCTCCAGGTGGCGGACGCGCCGCCGGTCCTGGAGGCTCGCGGAGAGATCTACCTGCCGGTGAAGGCGTTCGAGGAGCTGAACGAGCAGCTCACCGAGCGCGGACAGCGTCCGTTCGCGAACCCTCGCAACGCGGCGGCAGGGAGCCTCCGTCAGAAGGATCCCGCCGTCACCGCAAGCCGGCCGTTGAAGCTTTGGACCCACGGGCTCGGCTTCGCGGAGGGCGTCCGCTTCGAGTCGCATTCCCGGTCGCTCGAGTGGATGCGCGAGGCAGGGCTGCCGGTCGCTCCGACGACCGAGGTCATGGAGACGCTCGACGGCGTCTTCGACTACATCAAGCGGTGGGAGAAGAGCCGGCACAGCGTCGACTGGGAGATCGACGGCGTCGTGATCAAGGTCGATCAGGTCCCCTTCCAGGAGGAGCTCGGCTCCACCAGCCATGCCCCGCGGTGGGCGATCGCCTTCAAGTTCCCGCCCGAGGAGCGCACGACGCTGTTGAACAAGATCGCGATCCACATCGGGCGGACGGGAAAAGCGACGCCGTTCGCGTTCCTGGAGCCGGTGTTCGTGGGCGGCGTGACGGTCTCGACTGCGACGCTCCACAACGCGAACGAGGTGCGGCGCAAGGACGTCCGGAACAAGGACACGGTGATCGTCCGCCGAGCCGGAGACGTGATCCCCGAGGTCGTCGGGCCGGTCCTGTCCAAGCGACCGAAGAGCGCCCGGCCGTGGAAGATGCCGAAGACGTGCCCCGCGTGCGGTACGGAGCTTGTGCAGCCCGAGGGAGAGGTCGACTTCCGGTGTCCGAACAAGCGCGGTTGTCCGATGCAGGGGGAGGAGTGGCTGTTCCACTTCGCCTCGCGCGGGGCGATGGACATCGAGCACCTGGGCTACAAGACCGGGATGCTGCTCCGGGATAAGGGCTGGGTGAACGACCCGGCGGACGTGTACTTCCTGACGCGCGAACAGCTGGAAGCGCTCCCGGGCTTCAAGGAGAAGTCGATCGACAACCTCCTGTCGTCGATCGAGGGCTCGAAGGACCGCCCGATCTGGCGGCTCCTGGTCGCGCTCAACATCCGCCACGTCGGGGCGCACGTGGCGCAGGTGCTCGCGCGCGCGTTCCCCTCGATCGACCTGCTGGCGGCCGCGACCGAGGAGGAGATCGACGCGGTCGAGGAGATCGGGCCCGAGATCGCGCGGAGCGTGTTCGAGTGGTTCCACGAGCCGGAGAATCTCGCGTTGATCGAGAAGCTGCGGAAGGCGGGCGTCCGGATGGAGGAGGAGCCCGAACCGGAACGGCCCAAAGGGCCGCTGACCGGCACGACGATCGTGCTCACCGGCGGGCTGGAGTCGGTCTCGCGCGACGAGGCGACCTCCCTCGCGGAGGAGGCCGGCGCGAAGGTTGCCTCGACCGTCTCCAAGAAGACCGCCTTCGTCGTGGCGGGCGAGAACCCCGGGTCGAAGCTCGCGAAGGCGGAGCAGCTCGGCGTCGAGGTGGTGGACGAGAAGGAGTTCCTCGTTCGGATCGGCCGCGGCTGAACGCGACCGCGCACCTGTTTCCGCAGCGCACGAGCCGTCCGAACCCGCCGTCGGGGCCCGCCACTAGACTGCGGAACGCATGCCCGTCGACATCGACATCGACCACGTCGCTCGCCTCGCGCGGCTCGCGCTGACCGACGAGGAGCGCGGGCGGCTTCGAGAGCAGCTGGGCGCGATCCTGGAGCACGCGGCGAAGGTCGGAGAGGTGGCTGCCGACGACGTTCCGCCGACGGCCTCCGCGGTTCCGCAGGTGAACGTCTTCCGGGCCGACGAGCCGGAGCCATCGCTGCCGCGGGAGCTCGTGCTCTCCAACGCCCCCGAGGCGGAGGAGGGGCGTTTCCGCGTTCCCCGAGTGGTCGAGATGGAATGAGCTCTCCGACGTTCGAAGGGATGAGCTCGTTCCGGATCGGTAGAGGGGACTCGTGACGGCCCTCTGCGACCTGAGCGGAACGGAGCTCGGCGCGAAGCTCCGGGCGGGTGACGTCACGAGCTCCGAGATCACCGAGTCGTGTCTCTCTCGGATCGAAGCCGTCGACGAGTCGGTGAAGGCCTTCCTGACGCTCACGCCCGACGTCGCCCGCGAGCGCGCGGAGCAGATCGCCGAACGCGTGCAGATCGGCGCGCCGCTCGATCCGGTCGCGGGGATTCCGCTCGCGCTCAAGGACGTGCTCTCGACGAAGGGCATCCGGACGACATGCGGCTCGAAGATCCTCGAGAACTACGTGCCGCCGTACGACTGCACCGCGTGGGTGCGGCTCTCGGCGGAAGGTTCCGTCTTGCTCGGCAAGACGAACTGTGACGAGTTCGCGATGGGCTCCTCCACCGAGAACTCGGCCTACTTCCCGACCCGGAACCCGTGGAACCTCGACACGGTCCCCGGCGGGTCATCCGGCGGGTCCGCCGCGGCCGTGGCCGCGGGAGAGACGACCTGGGCGCTCGGCACCGACACGGGCGGAAGCGTCCGCCAGCCGGCGTCCCTCTGCGGCGTCGTCGGGCTGAAGCCGACCTACGGCCTCGTTTCCCGCTACGGGCTCATCGCGTTCGCGTCCTCGCTCGATCACGTCGGAACGTTCACCCGGAGCGTCGGCGACGCGGCGACGCTGCTCTCGAGCCTCGCGGGGCACGATCCTCGGGACGCCACGAGCCTGCCCGAGAAGCGTCGCGACTACACGAAGGGCCTCGACGGAGGCATCTCGGGGATGCGTGTCGGAGTCGTCTCCGAGGCGCTGGGGGAGGGGGTCGAGCCGGGTGTCCGGGACCGCGTCCGCGAAGCGATCGAGCGTCTGAGCGCGCTCGGGGCCGAGGTCGGAGAGGTCTCGCTCCCGCACACGGAGTACGCGCTCTCCGCGTACTACCTGATCGCGCCGTCCGAGGCCTCCTCCAATCTCGCGCGCTACGACGGCGTTCGATACGGGCTTCGGGTGAAGGACGCGCGCGACTCCGTGGAGATGATGACGAAGACTCGCGGCGAGGGCTTCGGAGCCGAGGTCAAGCGGCGCATCATGCTCGGGACCTACGCGCTCTCCGCGGGGTACTACGAGGCCTACTACGGCCAGGCCCAGAAGGTGCGGACGCTCGTGATCCGCGATTACGACCGTGCGTTCGAGTCCTTCGACGTCCTCCTGTCTCCGACGTCGCCGACGACCGCTTTCCGCATCGGAGAACGGACCGACGACCCGCTCGCGATGTATCTGTCCGACCTGTTCACGATCCCGGCGAACCTCGCCGGCGTCCCCGCGATCTCTGTTCCGTGCGGCCTCGACGACGCCGGCCTTCCGGTCGGGTTGCAGTTCACGGGGAGGATCCTCGACGAGGCGTCCGTCCTGAGAGCCGCGCACGCGTTCGAGCAGGATCTCGCGTTCGTCGCGCGGCCGCCGCTGATCGAGGAGCTCTCGTGAGCGCGACGGCGGTCGAGGAGTTCGAAACCGTGATCGGCCTCGAGTGCCACGTGGAGCTGTCGACGCGCACCAAGATGTTCTGCGGCTGCCGGAACGCCTTCGGCGCGGAACCGAACACCGCGGTCTGTCCGGTCTGTCTCGGGCTGCCCGGAACGCTTCCCGTTCCCAACGCGCGCGCGATCGAGTTCATCCAGCGCATCGGCCTCGCGCTCGACTGCCGCGTCGCGGAGCACTCCCTGTTCCACCGGAAGAACTACTTCTATCCGGACATGCCGAAGGACTTCCAGATCTCGCAGTACGACCTGCCGATCTGCATCTCGGGCCACCTCGACGTCGCCGTCGACGGAGAGACCCGGCGTATCGGCATCACACGCGTCCACATGGAGGAGGACACCGGGAAGACCTCGCATGCCGGCGCGACGGGCCGGATCGCCGAGGCCGACTACGCGCTGATCGACTACAACCGCGCCGGCGTTCCGCTCGTGGAGTGCGTCTCCGAGCCCGGCATGCGCTCGGCGGAGGAGGCGCGCGCCTACCTGACGGAGCTCCGCGCGACGCTCCAGTCGCTCGACGTCTCCGACGTGCGGATGGAGGAGGGTTCGCTCCGCTGCGACGCGAACGTCTCGGTCCGGCCGAGGGGATCGAGCGAGCTCGGCGTCAAGGTCGAGGTGAAGAACCTCAACTCGATCCGGTCGCTGCACGCGGCCGTGCGGTACGAGGAGGAGCGCCAGCGTCAGGCGCTTCGAGACGGAACGCCGATCGTGCAGGAGACGCGGCACTGGGACGAGAACAAGCAGCTCACCTCCACGCTCCGCTCGAAGGAGTTCGCGTTCGACTACCGGTACTTCCCCGAGCCGGACCTCCCGGCGCTCGAACCGACTCCGCAGGAGGTGGAGGGGATCCGCCGCCGCCTTCCGGAGCTGCCGAGGGCCCGGCGCGAGCGACTCTCCACGACCGAAGGGCTCGGGGAGGACCAGGCGCGCGTCCTCGGCGACTCCGCCGACCTCTCGTACGCGTTCGACCGTGTTCGAGCGAAGCTGAAGGACGTTCCGGCGAGGACGGTCGCCAACTGGGTGATCAACGAACCTTCGCCCGACATCCGCTCGGAGGTCGGCGCGATCGCCGACGTGGTCCGGCTCGTCTCGGACGGGAGCATCTCGGCCCTCGCGGGCAAGGAGGTCCTCGCGGAGGTTCGCGTCTCCGGTCGCACCGCTTCGGAGATCGTCGAGGAGAAGGGCCTGAAGCAGGTCTCCGACGCCTCGGAGCTGGGCGCCGTCATCGACGAAGTGATCGCCGAGAACCCGGGCCCCGCGGAGCAGTTCCGCGGCGGCAAGGAGGGCATCATCGGCTTCCTCGTGGGCCAGGTCATGAAGAAGACGGGAGGCTCCGCGAACCCCAAGGTGGCGCAGGACCTCCTCCGTGAGCGCCTCACGAGCTAGGCCGGGGGCGCAGGCGGTGCGCGCGGACCCCGAGCCGAACCGCTATCCCTGGTGGCAGCTCATCCTGCTCGGCGTCGTCGGGCTGCTCGAGGCGGCGGTGCGGCCCCTCCGGCGGATGTGGTCGTCTCCGGATCCGCTCGATGCGTACGGCCTCGTCCACATGGGGAGCGCCGCGGGAGACGCACTCGTCGCGGTCGCATTGGCGGGCTCGGTGTTCTTCTCGCTCCCGGTCGGCGAGGCGAAGGTCAAGGTGGCGCTCTACCTCGGCCTCACGATGGCACCGCTCGCCGTCGCGGGACCGTTGCTCGTGCCGCTCCTCGACCGCGCGGGGCCGCGGCGCGCCATCTCCCTCGGGGCGGCGGCCGGCCGAGCCCTGATCTGCCTCTACGCGGCGCCGCGCGTCTCCACCCTCGTGCTGTTTCCGGCGACGTTCCTGCTCCTCGTGCTTTCGAAGGTGCACACGATCACGAAGAACGGTTTGACGATGGCCTACGCCGGACCCGAGCAGGGCCTCGTTCGCTCGAACGCGCGGCTCGGGCGGATGGCGATCGCGGGCGGCCTCATCGCGGGCATCGTCGGGGTCGGGTTCCTCAAGCTCGGAGGAGCGTCGAGCGTCCTCTACCTCGCGGCCGCCGTCTACGGGGTGGAGGTGGTGCTGAACCTCCGCCTGCCACAGCCGCAGGTCCCCAAGGTCGAGGGCGAGGTGACGACGCTCGGAAGGCTCCCGAATCTCACCGGCCCGGCGATCGGCGCGGCGGGACTCCGCGCTGCGAGCGGCTTCCTGCTGTTCCTCCTCGCGTTCTCGATCCGGTACTCGGGAGAGCCCGGCTACTGGTTCGCCGTGCTCGCGGTCGCGGGAACGTTCGGAGGATTCCTCGGCGACGTGTTCGCGCCGCGACTTCCCTCGTCGCTCCGGGAGGAGGTGCTGGAGATCTCGTGCGTCGTCGGGGCGTCGGTCGGTGCGTTCATCGCGTTCGCCGCATTCGGGCTGCCGGTGCTCGCGATCTTCGCCGCGGTCGTCGGCATGGCGACGGAGTTCGGCCGTCTCGCCTTCCAGAGCCTGATGCAGCGTTCCGCGCCCGGAGGCGCGCACGGGCGCGTGTTCGTCCGATACGAGGTGATCTTCCAGCTCGCCTGGGTCGCGGGCGCCTTCCTTCCGGCGCTCCTGCCGATCGACTTCCGCCAGGGGATCCTGTTCCTCGCCGCGTTCTATCTCCTCCTCGCGATCGGCTACGTCCTCCAGCCGCGCCTCGCGCACCTCGCTCGTCGCCGCCGGGCGGGCGCTCCACCCTCGGAGCCGCGGACGCCTCCTCCGGCCGAGCCGCCGCCGACGCGCTGAGTCGGTGCGACCCGATTTCGCCGCGCGATGCCGTACGCTTGCCGCTGCGCCCGGGGTTGGGGCCGCTCGCACATGTGGATCGCGAAGGAGGACCAGGGATGGCGGAGTTCCAGTCGGTCGGCCCGGCCGAGCTCGAGGACGGAGAGGCCGACGCGTACGAGGTCGACGGCCGTCGCATCGCCGTTGCGAACGTCGACGGCTCCTTCTACGCGTTCGACGACACCTGTACGCACCAGGGGTGCTCCCTCGGCCAGGGTGAGCTCGACGGCAAGTCGATCGAGTGCCCCTGTCACGGCAGCCGCTTCGACGTGACGACCGGCTCTGTCCTCCAGGGTCCGGCGCAGGACCCCGTCGAGACGTTCGAGGTGAAGGTGGAGAGCGGCGACCTGCAGATCGCCTTGTAGGTGACGCCGCGCACGTTCGTCCTCCTCGGCGGAGGGCTCGCCGGGGCGACCGCGGCGGCGACGCTCCGCGACGAGGGGTTCGACGGACGTCTCGTTCTGATCGGAGCGGAACCCCTTCCTCCGTACGAACGGCCGCCGCTGTCGAAGGGCTACCTCCGCGGCGAGCAGTCGGCGGATCGCATCGTCGTCCGCCCGGAGAAGTGGTTCGCCGAGCAGGAGATCGAGACGCGGTTCGGTGAGACCGGGTCGGCGCTCGATCTCGCCGCGGGCACGGTCGCGCTGGCGGAGGCCGATCCGATCCGCTTCGACGGTCTCCTGATCGCCACCGGGAGCCGGGCCAAACGCCCCGCGATCCCGGGAGCCGATCTTCCGGGCGTTCTGGACCTCCGCACGCTCCGCGACGCGGACGAGATCCGCGCCGTGACGGAGCCGGGCGCCAGAGCGGTCCTCGTGGGGATGGGCTTCATCGGCGCCGAGCTCGCCGCGTCGCTTCGCTCGCTCGGCGTGGAGGTAACGGCGATCGAGCACGGGAAGGTGCCTCTCCGCCGTGCCGTCGGACCGGAGGTAGGCCGAGTGATCGAGGCGCTCCATCGCGATCACGGCGTGCGGATGCACCTCGGCCGCTCGGTGGAGGGTTTCCTCGGTGCCGACCGGCTCGAGGCGGTTCTGCTCGACGGGGACGAGCGAGTGGACGCCGACTTCGCCGTCGTCGGGATCGGCGCGGTCCCGAACGCGGAGGTCGGAGTGGACCTCGGCCTCGGCGTCGACCGGGGCATCCTCGCCGACGCGGAGCTGCGGACGATCGACCCCCGGGTCTTCGTCGCCGGCGACGTCGCGAGCCACGACCATCCGCTGTTCGGCCGGATCCGCGTCGAGCACTACGACAACGCGCTCCGCTCCGCTGAGACCGCCGCGAGGAACATGCTCGGGGCGAGGACCCCCTTCGAGGACGTTCACTGGTTCTGGTCCGATCAGTACGACGCGAACGTCCAGCTCGCGGGCATCCCGGCCGGGTACGACGAGTTCGTCGTCCGCGGAGACCTCGACGAGCGTGCGTTCGCCGCGTTCTACCTCCGGGAGGGAGTGATGGTCGCGAGCGTCAGCGTCAATCGTCCGCGCGACGTCCGGCGCTCGATGCGTGCGATCGCGGCGCGGGTACGTCCGGACCGCTCGCGGCTCGAGGATCCGGACTTCGATCTCCGCACGCTCGTTGCGAAGCACTGAGGAGCGGCGGAAGCTCCCGAACCCCGTGATACGCTGCCTGGGAGCCCCCGGAACGCGCCGATGCGCACTCGCCCGGCGCGCCGCATCGAAAGCCCGCACCGAAGGAGGGATCACGTTGCCCCGCCCCGAGATCATCCTCGCGCCAGGCCCGACCGCGGTGCCGCCGCAGGTCCTCCTCGCGCAGGGGAGCCCCCTCGTTTACCACCGAGGTCCCGGATACGGAGCGCTTCTCCGAGACGTGACGGAGTCGCTCCAGAAGCTCTATCGGACGCGGAACGACGTCGTCGTGTTCGCCTCCTCCGGAACGGGCGGCCTGGAGTCCGCGGTGGCGAACCTGTTCTCTCCAGGCGATCGCGTCGTCGTGCCGGTGGCGGGATACTTCGGCGAGCGTTTCGCAAGGATCGCCCGGGCGTACCGGCTCGACGTCCGCACGATCGACTACCAGTGGGGCCGGGCGGTCGATCCCTCCGACGTCGCCGCGGCGCTGGACGAGGCGCCGGCGAAGGGGGTGCTCGTGCAGCAGAGCGAGACCTCCACCGGCGTGATCCACGACGTCGAGGCGATCGCGCGCGTCACCAAGGAACGCGGAGCGCTCATCGTCGTCGACGCGGTGTCGAGCCTCGGCGCCGTGCCGTTCGACTCGGACGGGTGGGGGATCGACGCGGCGATCTCCGGATCGCAGAAGGCGCTCTCCGCGACGCCTGGGCTCGCGTTCGTCGCGATCTCCGACGCGGCCTGGGCGGCGACCGAGACGGCCGAGAACCCTCGCTTCTACTTCGACTGGCGGCTCTACAAGGACTCCTACGAGCTCAAGGACCCGGAGAATCCGTTCACGCCGGCGATCTCGCTGATGCAGGGGCTGCAGGTCGCGCTGGAGCTCTACTACGAGGACGGGCCGGAGGCGGCGCTCAAGCGCCACGAGATGCTCTCGCGCGCCGTGAAGAACGGCGTCCGCGCGCTCGGCCTCGACCTGTTCGGAGAGCATCCCGAGCGCGCATGGGCGGTCACCGCGATCCGCGCGCCGGAGGGCGTCGACGGCAACGAGCTCGTCGCGCGCGTGCGCTCCGACCACGGCATCATCCTTGCGCCCGGCCAGGGTCCGCTGAAGGGCAAGGTCTTCCGGATCGGTCATCTCGGCTACTACGACGCCTTCGACATCATCCGCGGGCTCGCCGCGCTCGAGTTGACGCTCGAGGCGATGGGCTATCCGGTCAAGCGCGGCGCGGCCGTCGCCGCGGCCGAGGACGTCTTCTCCGGGAGCTGAGCCCGTGCGGGTCCTGGTGACCGAGCCCCTCTCCGACCGAGGGCTCGAGCTGCTCCGCAAGGACTTCGAGGTCGACGTCCGGGAGGACCTCGCGTCGGGCCCGCTCACCAACGAGATCGGCCCCTACGACGCGCTCGTCGTGCGGTCGCAGACGCGTGTCGGAGCCGACGTCCTGGAGGCGGGGCGCAACCTGAAGGTCGTCGCGCGCGCCGGCATCGGGCTCGACAACGTCGACGTGGAGGCGGCGACCCGCCGCGGCGTGATGGTCGTCAACGCACCGCAGTCCAACATCGTCTCCGCTGCGGAGCACACGATCGCGCTCCTTCTCGCGCAGGCGCGGAACATCCCGCAGGCGCAGGCGGCGCTCAAGGCCGGAACCTGGGAGCGGAGCCGCTTCCGCGGTGTCGAGGTCGCGGGAAAGACGATCGGCATCGTCGGCCTCGGCCGCGTCGGAGCGATGGTGGCGCAGCGCGCGCAGGGCTTCGGGATGCGCGTGATCGCGTTCGATCCATACGTTCCCAAGGAGCGCGCCCGCGAGCTCGGTGCGGAGCTGATGCCGACCTTGGAGGCGCTCCTGGTGCAGGCCGACTTCGTCACCGTCAACCTCCCCAAGACCGCGGACACGGAGGGGCTGATCGGAGAGCGCGAGCTCGCGCTGATGAAGGAGGGCGCGCGCATCGTCAACACGGCGCGCGGCGGCATCGTCGACGAGGAGGCGCTCGCGAAGGCCCTCGAGGAGGGCCATCTGGGCGGCGCCGCGCTGGACGTCTTCGTCGAAGAGCCCGCCATCGACCATCCGCTGTTCCACTTCGACGACGTCGTCGTCACGCCGCACCTCGGAGCCTCCACCGTGGAGGCGCAGGACAAGGCCGGCACGACGATCGCGGAGATGGTGGCGCTCGCGCTGAAGGGGGAGTTCGTGCCGTACGCGGTGAACGTCTCCGCCGGCGCCGAGGTGGCGGAATCCGTGCGGCCGTTCCTCGGGCTCGCGGAGCGGCTGGGGGCCCTCCTCACGGGCCTCGCCGAGGGAGCCCTCCGCTCGATCCGGTGCGAGTACCTCGGCCGGATCGGCGAGGCGGACACCCGCGTCCTGACGCTGGCGGTGCTGAAGGGCTCGCTCTCCGGCGTCGTGCACGAACCCGTGTCGTTCGTGAACGCGCCGGTGATCGTCGCGGAGCGGGGCATCGCGGTGTCGGAAACGCGCTCGAGCGTCTCCCGCGACTACGTGAACGTGATCTCGCTCAAGGGAGAGACCGAGGCGGGAGAGGTCTCCGTCGCCGGAACGCTCGTCGGAAAGCGCGACGCCGAGCGGATCGTGCGTGTCTACGACTTCGACGTGGAGATGGCTCCGGCTCCGAACATGGCGTTCCTCACGTACGAGGACCGACCGGGCATCATCGGCACCGTCGGAACGATCCTCGGTGAGGAGCACATCAACATCGGCAGCATGGAGGTCGGCCGGAAGGCCGCCGGCGGAGAAGCCCTGATGGGGCTCACCGTCGACTCGCCGCTCTCGCCGGAGCTCCTCGAACGCCTCGCGCGGAACACCGAAGCCCAGAGCGCCCGGTCCATCGTCCTGCCCGGTCCCTCGATCTGAGGATGCGGACCGGTCACGTTCGCACTGCTAGACTCGCTGACGTTATGAAGCAGCCCTGACTCCGAGCTCGATCGAGCGCCGCGTGTCGCGTGTTCTGCCGCGGCCGCCGCCTTCAAGCTCGCCGGCACCTGTTCCGACCTCCTAACGAGAACCCGGAGTCTGCTTCATGAGTCGATCGCCCAGATCCGCCGTTCGCCGCCTCGCGGTCGCCCGCGTGATCTCCATCACGGGCGGCTCCGCCGCGTACACGGCGCTGATGTTCGGCATCTATCAGCAGACGCATTCCGCCGCCTGGCTCTCCGTCACGCTCCTGCTGACGTTCGGGGTGACCGGCTTCGTCGGCATCTTCGCGGGAACGCTGGGCGACCGGTTCGACCGGCGGAAGGTGATGATCTGGTCCGACCTGCTGGGAGCGGTGTTCTTCCTGTGCATGGGCCTCGCGCACGCGCCGTCGCTCCTCATCCTGTTCGCGTTCTTCTCCGCGGTCGTCGAGGTCCCGTTCTGGTCCGCGTCCGCGGCCGCGATCCCGAACCTGGTGGAGAGCGAGAGCGACATCCCGTGGGGCAACAGCATGGTGGCGATGGCGAGGAACGCCGGCATCATGCTCGGACCCGTGATCGGAGGCATCGCGATCGGCGCTTTCGGGCCGCAGACCGTCTTCATCGCGAACGCGATCTCGTTCGGCATCTCCGCCCTGCTCGTCTTCACCGTGCACGGGAGATTCGCGGGCGCGCGGAGCGACGAGGAGGAACACTCGCACGGCGTCAAAGCCGGCTGGCGCTTCCTCTTCCACGATCGGGTGCTGCGGACGATGTCGATCGCGTGGGTCGTCCTCGTCCTCGGGCTCGGGATGGGGATGGTCGCGGACGTTCCGCTCGCGGAATCGTTCCGCGCCGGATCGATCGGCTTCGGCCTGATCGTCACCGCGTGGGGGGCGGGATCCGTGATCGGGTCGTTCGTCGGCCGCTATCTGAAGGAGCGCACCGAGCCGTGGGCGCTGGTGCTCGGAACCACGGCGAGCGCCGGCGCGCTGCTCCTGACCGGGATCTCGCCGTGGTTCAGCCCGATCATCGCGCTGATCCTCCTCTTCGGGATCAGCGACTCGGTGACGTTGGTCGCCGAACAGGGGATCCGTCAGCGGAGGACGCCGGACCCGCTCCGCAGCCGCGTGATGGCGGCCTCGGAGGCGACATGGCAGCTGGCGCTTCCCGCCGCATACCTCCTGGCGGGGGCGCTGCTGAACCTCGTCGGACCCCAGGGCATCTACGCGCTCGGGGGCGCCGCGGCCGTGGTCGCGGCGATCGTGCTGATCCCGGTGGTCCGCCAGCTGAGAAGGGAATACTCGGCTCGGCCTCCGGCGGAAGCCGCTGCTCGCGGGTTGGACGGCGACGGGATCGCGGCCAGGTCCGCCGAGGAGATTCCGGCAGCCGAGGCCTAGCGCCCCGAGCTGCTGGCGCTGAACGGCCGTTCAGGAGTAAGGTCCCGGGCGTCATGTCTCCCGGCAACGGCAGGGCGAACCGGTACGACGCGATCGTGGTGGGCGGAGGCCACAACGGCCTCGTGGCTGCGGCGTACCTCGCACGCGCCGGCGCGAGAACGGTCGTCCTGGAACGGCGGTCGTCGACGGGCGGAGCCTCCTCCACGTCTGCGCCGTGGCCCGACGCGCCGGAGTTCCGCGTCACGACGCTGTCCTACGTGATGAGCCTGATGCCCGACACGATCCTCAAGGACCTCAGCCTCGAACGACACGGCTACCGGGTCCATCCGGTCGGGCCCTATTACCTCGCGTTCCCGGACGGACGTTCCCTCACCCAGTACGACGACGATTCTCAGAAGAACTACGCGGAGTTCTCGAAGTTCTCGCGCAGGGATGCGGAGATGCTTCCCGAGTACAACGCGTGGATGGACGGCCTCGCCGCGGTCCTCGGGCCGTTGCTGATGTCGGTGCCGCCCAAGATCGGATCGAAGTCGCCCTCCGACCTGCTCGATCAGCTGAAGCTCGCATGGCGGTTCAAGGGCCTGAACGTCCGCAACGTCGCCGACGTAACGAGGCTCTTCGCGATGAGTGTCTCTGACCTCCTCGAGGACTGGTTCGAGTCCGAACAGGTGAAGACGCCGTACGCGATCAACGGCATCATCGGCACGTGGGCCGGTCCGTGCGAGCCGGGGACGGCCTACGTGATGGCGCACCATTCGATCGGAGACGTCGGGGACGGCAACCTCGGAAGCTGGGGCGTTCCGGAGGGCGGGATGGGCGCGGTCGCCGACGCGATCCGGCGCTCCGCGGAGGAGTTCGGCGCGGAGGTGCGCACCGACGCACCCGTCGCGAAGGTGCTCGTGAAGCGGGGCAAGGCGACCGGCGTCGTGCTCGAGTCGGGAGAGGAGCTCCTCGCCCCACTCGTCGTCACCGCGGTGCATCCAAAGATCGCGTTCCTCGAGCACCTCGACCGCCGCGACCTCCCGGAGGAGTTCGTCCGCGACATCGAGCGTTGGAAGACGCGCTCGGGCGTGGTGAAGATCAACCTCGCGCTCTCGGAGCTGCCGCGATTCTCGGCCGATCCCGACCGGGAGATCGACTTCTCCGGCGGCGTCGAGCTCGCGCATTCCGTCGACTACCTCGAGCGCGCGTTCCAGGACGCGCGGGAGGGGAGAGGCGCATCCCTGCCGTTCTCCGACGGCGTGATCCCCACGATGCACGACCGGTCGCTCTCTCCGCCCGGAACGCACATCATGTCGCTCTTCACGCAGTGGGTCCCGCACGAGTGGTCGCAGGCGCCGCACGAGAAGGAGCTCGAGGCCTATGCCGACCGCGTGATCGAGGGGTACAACGACCTCGCGCCGAACTTCAAGGCGTCGATCATCCACCGGCAGGTCATCGGGCCCTATGAGATGGAGACCGAGTACGGCCTGGTCGGCGGCAACATCTTCCACGGAGAGCTCTCGCCTGAACAGCTCTTCCACATGCGTCCCGCACCCGGCTATGCGGACTACCGGACGCCGATCCGCGGCCTGTACCAGTGCAGCTCCGCGACGCATGGCGGCGGCGGCGTGTGCGGCATCCCGGCCTACAACGCGTTCCGCCAGATCCAGCACGACCGCTCGAGACGAGCCACGCGAAAGGGGTAGTTCAAGACATGAAGGAGCCGTTCTCGTTCAGCTTCTACAACGCCACCTGGTACCGGAAATCGCCGTACTGGCAGCGGACGGTTGAGGCGGGCTGCACCAGCTGGGACCTCTACAACCACATGCTGATCCCGACCCTCTACGACGACGACGAGAAGGAGTACTGGCACCTGCTGAACGACGTCACGCTCTGGGACGTCGCCGTGGAACGCCAGGTGGAGATCACGGGACCGGACGCCGCGGCCTTCACGCAGCTGCTGACCTCGCGCGATCTCTCGAAGTGCGCGGTGATGCAGTGCAAGTACGCGCCGATCATCGCTCCGGACGGGGGCATCGTGAACGATCCGATCCTCCTGCGGCTCGGGGAGAACCATTTCTGGCTGTCCCTCGCGGACTCCGACACGCTGCTCTACGCGAAGGGAGTGCAGGCGTTCGCGGGTATGGACGTGGAGCTCCGGGAGCCGGACGTCTCGCCACTCCAGCTCCAGGGCCCGAAGTCGAAGGACGTGATCCGCGACCTCTTCGGCGAGGAGGTTCGGGACCTCAAGTACTACTGGTGCGCGGAGCGGGAACTCGACGGGATCCCGGTCGTCATCTCGCGGACGGGCTGGTCGGGCGAGGTCGGCTACGAGCTCTATCTGCGCGATTCCAGCAAGGGGATCGCGCTCTGGGACCGGGTGATGGACGCCGGCAAGCCCTACGACCTGAGGGCGATCGCGCCGTCGGATCAGCGGCGACTCGAAGCCGGCATCTTCAACTACGGCAACGACATGGGGATCGAGGACACGCCGTTCCACGTGACCGGGATGGAACGACTCGTGGAGTTCTCCGCCGACTTCATCGGAAAGCAGGCGCTGCAACGGATCTCCGAGGAGGGCGTCGATCGCAAGCTCGTCGGCGTGGAGCTCGGCGGGGAGCCGTTCCGCATGTGGCTCGAGGATTTCTGGCCGGTTCATTACGACGGGAAGGTCGTTGGCAAGCTGACGTCGGCGAGCCGCTCGTTCCGGCTGGAGAAGAACATCGGCTACGCCTGGGTGCCGATCGAGCTCGCGGAGCCCGGAACCAAGGTCGAGCTCGAGTCCCCCGACGGCATGGTGCCCGCCGTGACGGCGGACCTTCCGTTCTGGGATGCGAGGAAGGACGTCCCGAAGAGCTAGATGCGCTCGCGCTCCGCCAGGTAGCGTTCCGCGAACCGGTGGAGCAACGTGTCCTGCGGCGGATAGACGCCGCGCTCGAAGAAGCGTGACGTGACGCCGCGCTGTGCGTTCTCGCAGACATCCCAGTCCTGGCGGCTCACGAGATCGAGGAACTCCACCATGTCGCTCGGATCGAAGTCGTCGCGCTCGATCGTCTCCGGCCGGTAGAGGTACTCGCAGACGACCGTCGTGTGCGACGGTGACGTCGGATACAGGTAGTAGACCATCACGCCCGTGGAGAGCAGGTTCACGAGCAGGTTCGGAAAGATCGCGTACCCGTAATAGGTCCGGCAGTCGAGCTCCGAGAGCCCCGGAAGTTGCGGCAGATCGGAGGTCCCGCTCATCGTGAACGAGTACATGCCGTCATCGAGGGTGACGCCGGGATCGTTCCGCGCGGGGTCGTAGACCATGCCCTTGCGGAAGATCGGCACGAGCTTCACGAGCTCCGGATGCACGCTCGGGCAGTGGAGACACTCGTTGTAGTTGTCGATGATGATCTTCCAGTTCGCCTCGACCTCGTAGACGATCAGGTGCGCGAGGCGGAGTTCGCCCAGCCGGTAGCGGTCGTAGTCGAGCGGTCCGTCTCCCTCGTCGGCGAGCACGTCGAGGAGCGGCCGCGGCTCGGGGGCGAGGCTGAGGAAGACGAAGCCCTCCCATGTCTCCAGGGCGACGGGATAGAGGCCGTACTCCTCGCGCGGCAGTCCGTCCTCCTTCAGGACGTTCGGCGTTCCGTTCAGCCTGCCGTCGAGCCCGTAGGTCCAGGCGTGATAGGGGCACGTGATCGCGCGCACGCAACCGGAAGAGTCGCTCAACAGGCGAGAGCCGCGATGCCGGCACACGTTGGCGAAGGCCCGAAGCTCCGCGTCCTTGCCGCGGATGACGATGACGCTCTCGCCGGCGACGTCGTGCGTGAGGTAGTCGCCGGCATCCGGGACCTGCTCCTCCCGGCCGACACAGAACCAGTTGCGGGAGAAGATGCGCTCCTGCTCGAGCTCCCAGACGTCCTGCGCGTGGTAGTCCCGGCCGGGAAGACCGGGATGGATCTTCCAGATCGGGTCGTTGACGACCTCTTCGAGCATCGTTCAGAGACCTCCGTTGTGCGGTCCGGCCGGGGATCGGCACGCCGAGCATAGCGAAGCCGAAGCGGCCGGAACTCGAGCGTCGCGGCACCCGGTCCGTCTAAGCTCTGGCGCCACCCGACCTCCAAGGAGCGCCCGATGATGCAGGAGACGTTCCCCTTCTACATCCAGCCCTGGTATCGGAAGTCGCCGTTCTTCGAAGCGACCAAGCGAGCGGGCTGCAAGAGCTGGGGGCTCTACAACCACATGCTGCTCCCGACCCTCTACGACGACCCCGTGACGGAGTACTGGGCGCTCCTGAACGGCGTCACGATGTGGGACGTCTCCGTGGAGCGGATCGTCGAGATCACGGGTCCGGACGCCTACGAGCTCACGAACCGGCTCACCTGCCGGGATCTGTCGACGTGCCAGGTGATGCAGTGCAAGTACGTCCTGCTCACCTCCGCGGAGGGCGGGATCGTGAACGACCCGATCCTGCTCCGTCTGGGGGAGCAGCACTTCTGGCTGGCGCTCGCCGACTCGGATGCGCTCCTGTATGCCGCGGGGGTGGCCGCGGGAGCCGGTCTCGACGTCGAGATCCGCGAGCCGGACGTGGCCCCGACGCAGATCCAGGGTCCGAAGTCCAGGGACGTGATCCGCACGCTCTTCGGCGACGAGGTGGCGGACCTCCGCTACTACTGGTGCGCGGAGACGGAGCTCGACGGCATCCCCCTCGTCGTCTCCCGGACGGGCTGGACGGGAGAGGTCGGCTACGAGATCTATCTCCGCGACGGGAGCCGCGGCGACGACCTGTGGAACCGGGTGATGCAGGCAGGAGAGCCGCACGGGATCCGTGCGATCGCTCCGTCCGAGGCTCGCCGCATCGAGGCCGGCATCTTCAACTACGGCTCCGACATGCGGGTGGAGGACACGCCGTTCCACGTCACCGGCCTCGAGCGACTCGTGGAGCTCGAGCAAGCGGCCGACTTCGTCGGCAAGCAGGCGCTCACGCGGATCCGCGACGAGGGCGTCGACCGCAAGCTCGTCGGCATCGGCATGGGCGGCGATCCGCTCTCCGAGGAGGGCGCCGTTGCGGATTTCCGCCCAGTCCTCGTGGACGGACAGCGAGTCGGAAAGGTCACCGGCGCGGCGTGGTCGCCGCGACTGGAGCGCAACGTGGGCTACGCGTGGGTCCCGATCGAGCTCTCGGGTGAAGGAACGAAGCTCGAGGTCGCCGTCGCGGACGGAAGCGTTCCCGCGACGGTGGAGGGGCTCCCGTTCGTCGACCCGGAGAAGCGCACCCCGAAGTTGTGAGCGACTCCGTCGGCTTCGACCGCGCCGCCGAGTATTACGACCGCACGCGAGGGTTCTCTCCCGTGGCGTTCGACGCGCTGATGCATGTGCTCGTCGGCGAGCTCGGCGACCGAGGGAGATGCCTCGAGGTCGGCGTCGGCACCGGCCTCCTCGCGCTCGCGCTCGCCCAACGGGGCGTGGGAATGATCGGCGCCGACATCGCCCGGCCGATGCTCGATGAGCTGATCGCGAAGGCGGGCGGAAAGGCGCCCTTCCCCCTCGTGCAGGCGGACGCGACGCGACTTCCGTTCCGAGACGGATCGCTCGGCTCCGCGGTCTTCCGTCACGTGCTGCATCTCATCCCCGGCTGGCGTGGAGCGCTGGCGGAGCTCCTCCGAGCCGTAGGTCGCGGGGGCAAGCTCGTCATCGTCGAGGGAACGTTCCACGAGGGCACGTGGTGGGACCTCGTCTCCCGGTTCCTCGCCGAGGCGGGCGACGCGCCGTTCGGAGTGGGCCTCGATCCGCGGGAGTTCGCGTCGGCCCACGAGGAGCTCGTCTCGCTCGGCGCCCGAGGAGGCGCGGTCGCCTCGATCCCGGACCGGTCACCCGAGACGATGGGGGAGTTCCTCGACCAGATGGAGGCCGGGATGCACTCCTGGACCTGGCGGACCGACGAAGCGGAGCGTCGTCGGGCCGTCGATGCGGTGCGACGATGGGCGACGGACCGTTACGGCTCGCTCCAAGACCCGGTCTCTCCGGACTATCGGCTCGTCGTGCACGTGTACGAGCTCGACTGAGCGGTGTCGCGGCCGCAGTCGGTATCCTGTCCTCTCGGAGAACGGGGCCACGGCCGGAGCGGCAATGGAGCGCCCGGGAGAGGAGGCAGCGGTGCCGATCACGCCGGTGGACAAGATCTGGATGGACGGTGAGCTCGTGGACTGGAAGGACGCCACGGTTCACGTCCTCTCGCACGCTCTCCACTACGGCAGCGGCGTCTTCGAGGGCATCCGCGCCTACGACACGCCCAAGGGCACCGCCGTCTTCCGTCTGAACGACCACCTTCGGCGGCTGTTCCGCTCCGCGGAGCTCTATCACACGGAGATCCCGTACTCACCGGAGGCGCTGATCGACGCGATCAAGCTCACGATCGTCGCCAACAACCTTGACTCCTGTTACGTCCGGCCACTCGTGTACCGCGGTTACGGAGAGATGGGCGTGAACCCGCTCCACGCTCCGGTGAACGTCACGGTCGCCGTCTGGCCGTGGGGCGCCTACCTCGGAGAGGACGCGCTCGAGAACGGCGTGCGCGTGAAGATCTCCTCCTGGAAGCGGAACGACCAGAACTCCCTTCCGTCGTCGGCGAAGGCGACGGGCCAGTACATCAACTCCGTCCTCGCGAAGATGGAGACGCTGCACGCGCAGTACGACGAGGCGATCATGCTGAACCAGCAGGGCTACGTCACCGATGGGTCGGGCGAGAACGTCTTCGTCGTGCGCGACCGGGTCCTCACGACGCCTCCGATCTCCGCGGGTTGCCTGGAAGGGGTCACGCGGAGCTCCGTGATGCAGATCGCGCGCGATGCCGGCTACACCGTCAAGGAGGAGAACCTCGTCCGCACGGACCTCTACTACGCCGACGAGGCGTTCTTCACCGGCACCGCCGCGGAGGTCACGCCGATCCGCGAGGTCGACGACCGCAAGGTCGGCGAGGGAACCCGCGGTCCGGTCACCAAGGAGATCCAGGGCGCGTTCTTCTCCGCCGCGCGCGGAGAGGTCGAGTCCTACACCTCCTGGCTCACCTACGTGAACGACTGACGTCGCGCATGCGGCTGATCCGCTATCGGTTCGGCGACCGCATCTCCACGGGCGTCCTGGAGGACGACACCGTTCGCACGCTCCGGGGGACGTTCTTCGAGGATCCCGTGCTCACGGGCGAGGAGGTCCCGCTCGTGGACGTGCGGGTACTCGCGCCCGTGCTGCCCTCCAAAGCCGTCTGCGTCGGCAAGAACTACGCGGCCCACGCCGCCGAGTTCGGCGGCGAGGTTCCGGAGGAGCCGCTGCTGTTCCTCAAGCCGTCGACCGCGATCGTGGGCCCCGGAGATCCGATCCAGCTGCTGCCGATCAGCCACCGCGTCGACTACGAGGGGGAGCTCGCGATCGTGATTGGGCGGCTCACACGCCGCGTCGATCCCGAGCAGGCGGCACGTTCGATCCTGGGATACACGTGCGCGAACGACGTCACGCTCCGGGACATCCAGGGTCAGGACGAGCAGTGGACGCGCGCGAAGGGCTTCGACGGCTCCTGCCCGCTCGGCCCGTGGATCGAAACCGACCTGGACCCCTCCGACGTCTCGCTGGAGACGCGGGTGAACGGCGAGACGCGGCAGGCGGCGCGCACCTCCGAGATGGTCTTCGGGCCTGTCGCGCTCATCGCGTACATCGCGACGTTCATGACGCTGCTTCCGGGCGACGTCGTCCTCACCGGAACGCCGGAAGGCGTCGGCCGCCTCGAGCCGGCGGACCGTGTGGAGGTCGAGATTGGCGGCATCGGCGTGCTCTCCAATCCCGTGGTCGGATGAGCTCGGCCGTGACGGTTCGCACGCGGTTCGCGCCGGCGCCGAGCGGCTCGCTCCACGTCGGCGGAGCGCGCACCGCCCTCTTCAGCTGGCTCTATGCGCGGCACTCCGGCGGAACGTTCGTGCTCCGCGTCGAGGACACGGACGCGAGCCGCGTGACCGAGGAGGCCGTCGACATCCTGAACGGATCTCTCCGGTGGCTGGGGATCGATTGGGACGAGGGTCCGGACGTCGGCGGGCCGTTCGCTCCGTACCGACAGACCGAGCGGATCGGGCTCTACCGCAATGCCGCCGACCGGCTCGTCGCGGACGGCAACGCGTACCGCTGCTACTGCACGCCGCAAGAGCTCGAGGAGCGCCGAAAGGCTGCGATGGCGCGTGGCGAGCCGCCCGGCTACGACGGGCGCTGCCGCCGCTTGACGGCATCGGAGCGCGCAGCCTTCGAGGCGGAGGGCCGTCCGTACGCGCTCCGCTTCGCGACGCCGGGACGCGACATGACCGTTCACGACCTCGTCCGCGGAGAAGCGCATTTCCCGGCCTCGGACATCAAGGACTTCGTCATCCTGCGCTCCGACGGCACGCCGACGTATCTCTTGGCCGCCGCCGTCGACGATCACGCGATGGAGATGACGCACGTGATCCGCGGGGAGGACCTGTTCTCCTCCACGCCGAGGCAGATGCTCCTCCTCGAGGCGCTCGGCGCGACGCCGCCCGAGTACGCGCATCTGCCGTTGATCGTCGGCGCCGACCGCCAGCCGCTCTCGAAACGCCACGGCTCCGTGGCCGTCGAGTGGTTCCGGGATCAGGGGTTCCTTCCGGGCGCGATGGTGAACTACCTCGCGCTCCTCGGATGGTCGCTCGACGAGCACACGACGTTCCTCTCCCGGGATGAGCTCATCGCCGCGTTCGACCTTTCCCGGGTCTCGCACAATCCGGCCGCGTTCGACATCGAGAAGCTCCGCTGGATGAACGGGCACTATATCCAGCGGACGCCGCCGGGAGAGCTCGCCGGGATGCTGAACGAGCTGTTCGCCCGGGAGGGCCTCTCGCCCGACATGGAGACGCTGCTCGCTGCCGTTCCGCTGGTCAACGAGCGCATGAAGGTGCTGACCGAGGGCGTGGAGATGCTCCGCTTCCTGTTCGGACC
>JBJMLP010000203.1:0-6581 GCA_045805245.1 Actinomycetota bacterium
CTCCGGTCCGCACCGGATCGTCGCCATGATCACGCGCGAAGCCGTCGACGAGCTCGGTCTGAAACCCGGGATGCAGGCGACCGCCGCGGTGAAGGCGACCAGCGTGATGATCGAGCTCACGGAATGACGAAGCGTGGCCTGGCGGTCCTCGTCGGCTCGCTGCTGCTGGTCGGAGCCGCCTGCTCGAACAACGACTCGGGTGGCTCCAGCTCCAGCTCCGGCTCGACTCCCGCGCGGTCGACGGATCTCACCGTCTTCGCCGCTTCCTCGCTGACCGGCGCGTTCACGCAGATCGGCGAGGACTTCGAGCAAGCGCACGCGGGAACGCACGTCTCGTTCAACTTCGGCGCCTCCGACGACCTCGCCGGACAGATCCAGTCGGAGGGAACCGCCGACGTGTTCGCCTCCGCGAGCCCGACATGGATGGATGCCGTCGAGAAGAAGCCGGGCGTGAGCGACCGCTCCGACTTCGCGCAGAACACGCTCGTCATCATCGTTCCTCAGGGAAATCCCGCGAACATCAAGTCGATCGACGACCTCGCGGACTCCGGCGTGCAGCTCGTGCTCGCCGCGAAGGGTGTCCCGGTCGGCGACTACGCTCGCGAGGCCCTCGGAAACGCCGGGATCGCGAAGCAAGCAGAGGCGAACGTCGTCTCCAACGAGGAGGACGACGCCTCCGTGGTGCAGAAGATCTCCACCAACGAGGCCGACGCCGCGATCGTGTACAGCTCCGATGTCGCCGGGCCGTCGGGAGCCGGCGTGGAGTCGATCGCGATCCCGGATTCCGACAACGTGATCGCCACGTATCCGATCGCTGTCGTGACGGGCGCGCCGCAGTCACAGCTCGCAGGCCAGTTCGTCGACGAGGTCACGGGGAGCTCCGGCCAGTCGGTCCTGAAGACGTACGGGTTCCTGCCGCCACCGAGCGGCTGACCATGGCGGTTCGCCGGGAGGGCTTCCCCCCGCTCCTCGTCGGTCTTGCGGCCCTCGGCGTGGCGTTCCTCACCGCACCGCTGATCGCGCTCGTCGTCCGCGCGCCCTGGGGGTCCGCCCTCTCGGCGCTCGACGAGACCGGAGCGTGGACCGCCCTCCGCCTCTCGGTCGAGGTCTCACTCCTCGCGGCCGCCGCGTCGGTCCTCGTGGGCGTTCCGCTCGCGTACGTGCTCGCGCGCGGCGCATGGCCGGGGAGAGCGTTCGTCCGCGCGCTCGTCCTCCTTCCTCTCGTGCTGCCACCGGTCGTCGGCGGGATCGCCCTCCTCGCGGCTCTCGGACGGAGCGGGATCGTCGGGCGGTTCCTCTACGACGCCGGCATCCAGCTGACGTTCACCACGACGGGCGCGGTCGTCGCGACGACGTTCGTCTCGATCCCGCTCGTGGTGCTCGCCGTGGAGGCCGGCCTTCGATCCGTCGACGTCCGGCTCGAACAGGCGGCGTCGGCGCTCGGCGCCTCCCCCGGGTTCGCGTTCCGGAACGTCCTCCTGCCGCTGCTCCGGCCGCAGATCGTGGCGGGAGCCGTCCTCGCGTGGGCCCGCGCGCTCGGCGAGTTCGGCGCGACGATCACGTTCGCGGGCAACCTGGCGGGCCGAACGCAGACGCTCCCGCTCGCCGTGTACCAGGCGAGGCAGGTCGACCCCGAAGGAGCCGTGATGGTCTCGCTGCTCCTCGTCGTTCTCTCCCTCGGGGTGCTGGTCGCCATGCGACGGCAGCTCTTTCCACGATGACGCTCTCGGTCGACGTCTCGGTGTCGCGCGGAGCGTTCGACGTTTCCGCCGAGTTCGAGGCCGAGGAAGGGGAGACGCTGGCCCTCCTCGGCCCCAACGGATCCGGAAAGTCGACCCTCGTGGAGACGCTTGCGGGGCTGCTCGTGCCGGACGAGGGGCGCGTCGCGTTCGACGGGATCGACCTGACCGAGACGGCACCTCCCGAACGGCCCATGGGCATCGTGTTCCAGGACCTCCGGCTGTTCCCACACCTCAGCGCGCTCGACAACGTCGCGTTCCCGCTCCGGGCACGGAAAGAGCCGCGCGAAGACGCGAAGGCGCGGGCGCGTGTCGCGCTCCAGCACGTCGGCGCTGCGGCGCTCGCAGCCAAGCGTGCAACGCAGCTTTCCGGAGGAGAGGCGCAACGCGTCGCGCTCGCGCGCGCAATCGTGACGGAACCGAGGCTGCTCCTGCTCGACGAACCGCTGTCGGCGCTCGACGTCCGTTCGCGGCGAGAGCTTCGCGCGCTCCTTCGGCAGATCCTCTCGGAGTTCGAAGGCGTCCGGGTCCTCGTGACTCACGACCCGGTGGAGGCGATGACCCTCGCCGACCGCATCGTGATCCTGGAGGGCGGCCGGGTCACCCATCGCGAGACGCCTTCACGGATCCGCAGCGCGCCTCGAACGCCGTACGCCGCGGAGCTCGTCGGCCTCAACCTCTTCAGCGGAACGTTGCGGCCGCTCGAGCCGGGGACCGGGGCGATCGTCTCCGAGGCGGGCGCCGTCGTCGTCGGCTGGCCGGAGGATCTCCCGGAGAGCTCCGACGTCGTTGGCCTCCTCCGGCCCGCGGACGTGATCCTGCATGCCGAGCGGCCGGCCGGGTCCGCGCGGAACGTCCTCCACGGCCGAGTGGAGCTCGTGAGCGTGGAGGGAGAGCGCGCACGCGTGCGCCTCGCGACGGCGCCGCCCGTGACCGCGGAGATCACCCTCGGCTCCGCGGAGCGCCTCGGAGTGAAGGAAGGCGCCGAGCTTTGGGCGTCGTTCAAGGCCCTGGAGGTTCGGGTTCTCGCCTCCTGAGCCTGGCGTCGAGCGGCGGGCTCACCCTCGACCGAACGAGGCCCGCTACCGCTTGACGGCGCGGAGGAACAAGAAGTTCGGCACTCGCTGCCAGCGCGCTTCCGCGGGATCGGACCGAGCGATCTCCTCTTGTTGAGCCGGCTCCCGAAGCGCCTCGATCACGAGGTCCGCGGCTTCGAGCGCGGAGGCATAGGCCTCCAACGGATATCGCTCTCCATAGAACCGGATCGTCAGCCCGTCCCGCTCGAAAGACTCGTCGAAGGGCTGCGTCTCGAGGTAGCTGCCGCGGATCACGAACGCGGCGTCGGCGTCCCGTTCCTCGAACCGGCCCGCGTCGGCGATCGGATGCACGACGCAGATGCACAACCGCCCGTTCGTTCGGAGCACCCTCGACGCCTCAACGACGGCCCTCTGCATGTCGTCCACGTCCATCAGCGAGTTGTACGCCACGACGAGATCGAACGTCCCGGTGTCGAACGGCAGCTGTCCGGCGTCACCGAGGAGGTAACGCCCGGCGGGATCGAGGTCCTTCGCAGCACGCAGCAACGTCGGCGACGTGTCGACCGCGAACGTGTCGTGACCCAGCCGCTGGAGATCTCTCGCGACGCGCCCCTCGCCGCAGCCGACCTCAAGGGCTCTGCCGGCCGGAGCCGGCACCATGTCGCGGAAGAAGCCGGGGCTGTAGTGCCAGTAGGCGTCGTGTCCGGGCTTCCTCGCCCAGGAGATCCAGTTCTGCGCCTCCGATTCCCAACCGCGACGCGATCCCATGCCGTCACCGCTCATGACGCAAGCGTAAGCCGGTGCCCGCGACCGCGGGTGTCAGGCCGACCTTGGCGCTACTTCTGCGCGGACCGGCCGTGCGAGCGCCAGAGCTCCGGCTGTGGAGAGGACCCCTGCGAATACGAAACCCCAAGCCGGCGCAGTTACCGTCCAGAGGATCCCGACGACGAGACTCGACACGAGGTCTCCCACGCCGTCAACGAGTCCGATCAGTCCGAACCCGCGGCCTCGTACCTCGTCGGGGAGGAGCTCCGCCGCGTAGCTTCCCCGGGATGTCTCGACGATCCCGGTAGAGCAGCCGACAGCGACGAAGAGCGCGCCGAGCACCGCAACGTTCGCGGAACCCGGGACGAAGGCGAAGCACGCGACGGCGAAAAGCACGACGCCCGAGACCAGTACCTTCCTACGGCCGAGGCGATCGGCCACTGCTCCCGCCGGATAGGCCGCGAGAGCGTTCGCGGCGTTGTGCGTCGCGTAGAGGAGGACCGCGACGGCAGCGGCGGACTCCAGCGAACGTCCCGAATCCCGCAGCAGATCCGTCGCGCGCAGGATCAGGAGCGTGGCGGAGAAGTTTCCGAGGCCGTAGAGGCCGCTTCCGACGAGCAGCCGGCGGAACGGGGTCGGACGGTTCACGAGATCACGAGCTCGGACGAGAGACGCGTGCACGGCCGCGCGGATCCGCGGCATCTCTCGGACGAGCAATGCGATCGATAGCGACGCCCCGATCGCCGGCAGGAAGCTCACCGCGAACAGCCGCCGGAATCCGAGCACTCCGATCAGCGCGGAAGCGACCAGCGGACCGACGACCGCGCCCGCGGAGTCCGACGCTCGTTCCGTCCCGAAGGCGCGGCCGAGTCGTTCGGACGGCACCGCGGCAGCGAGCAGGGAGTCGCGCGCAGGAGAACGGAAACCGCGCGCCCCCCATGCAACCGCGCGGCCGACGGCGACGACCGGCCACGAGTGCGCCAGCGCGAACGAGGCATATCCGAGACCGGTGACGAGGTACCCGGCCGCCGCGACGCGCTTGCGGTGCACACCGGGTCGGTCAGCAACCGACCCTCCGACGAGTTTCGCCGTCGACTGCGCCGCGTCGGCGATCCCCTCGATCGCTCCGAGCACGGCGGCAGGTGCGCCGAGGGTTCGGAGGAACGCCGGCAGCACGGCCGTCGCCATCTCGTGGCCGGTGTCGGAGAAGAAGCTCGCAAGGGAGACACCGAGGATCGTCCTCCGCGCGGTGCTCGGATCGACCGGGGTCGGCGCCGGAGTTCGGGCCGTCAGCTCGCCGCCCCACCCACGCCGTGCTCCTTCGCCCACGCGTCGAGCTCCCGGTAGGCGTCCTCCTTGTCCATCGGGCCGCGCTCGAGGCGGAGCTCCATCAGGTGCTGGAGCGCCTCCCCGATCTCCCGCCCGGGCTTGAGCGCGAGGTGCTCCATCACCTCGTTCCCGTCGAGGGGAGGCCGCAGCGCCTGGAGGTTCTCCTCCTCCGCGAGGCGTGCGATACGTTCCTCCAACTCGTCCTGGAGGCTCTTCAGGTGAGCGGCCCGCTGCGGGTTCCGCGTCGTGCAGTCGGCCCGAGTGAGCTGGTTCAGCCGGTCGAGCAGCGGCCCTGCATCGCGGACGTAGCGGCGCACCGCCCCGTCGGTCCATCCCATGCCGTACGTGTGGAAACGCATGTGCATCCACACCAGGTCGCGGACCTGGTGAACGATCTCGCTCGGATATCGCAGCGCGCGCAGACGCTCCTCCGCGATGCGCGCCCCGACGACGTCGTGGGAGTGGAACTGCACCCCCTCCGGCGTGATCGACCGGGTCTTGGGCTTTCCGAAGTCGTGCATCAGCGCGGCGAGACGGAGCACGAGGTCCGGCTCGGTGTTCTCCACGACCGCGTAGGTGTGACGCAGGACGTCCTTGTGCTTGTGGACGGGATCCTGCTCCACCCTCAAGCCGAGCAGCTCGGGGAGGAACTCCTCCGCGAGCCCGGTCTCGACGATCAGCTCGAGCCCGAGCGACGGCTTCGCGGCGAGCATCAGCTTGTCCAGCTCGTCGCGGATGCGCTCGGCGGAGACGATCGAGAGCCGCTCCCGCATCCGCTCGATCGCCTCGACCACGCGTGGGGTCGGCGTCATCTCCAGGGTCGCGGCGAAGCGAGCGGCGCGGAGCATGCGCAGCGGATCTTCGGTGAACGCGATCTCCGGTTCGAGCGGCGTGTCGATGCGCTTGGCGGCGAGGTCCTTCAAGCCGCCGAAGGGATCCTCGAAGGCCGCATCCGGAAGCCGGATCGCCATCGCGTTGATCGTGAAGTCCCGGCGGGAGAGGTCGGTGCGGATGTCGCTTGCGAAGGTCACGACCGGCTTACGGTCCTCCTCGCGGTAGACCTCCTCGCGGAAGGTGGTGATCTCGACGAGCCGCCCCTCCTTGCGCGCGCCGATCGTTCCGTACTTCACGCCCATCAGGTAGAGCTGTTCGACGCCGGTCGCCCGCAGGATGCGGATCGTCTCCTGCGGAGGAGCGCTGGTCGCGAGGTCGAGGTCGTCTTCCTCGGTCGAGCGTCCGAGGATCTCGTCTCGGACGGCCCCGCCGACGAGGTACAGCTGGTGACCCGCCTCCTGGAAGCGCTCTCCCAGCGCCCGCGCGACGGACGGAACCTCCATGACGGCTCCCGGCTGCGTCTCTCCCATGCGCGCGAGGATACCCGTGCCTACCTGCCCGAATGGGTACCGTCGCGTCGATGGAGCATCCGCTCGGGTTCGTCTGGACGCTTCCGAACACGCTGCTGGGGCTCGTCGCCGGGAGCCTGACGTTCCAGTGGCCGCGCGTGATGGAGGGAGCTCTGGTGTTCGACCGCGGCCCGCGCGGTCTGACGAGCTTGATGCGGTCGTTCGATCGCACGGCGATGACGGTCGGCTACGTGATCGTCTCGTCCGAGCCGGTGGAGGGGACTCTGCTCCGACACGAACAGCACCACATCCGTCAGTACGACCGCTGGGGGCCGTTCTTCATCCCCGCGTATCTGCTGCTTGCGATC
>JBJMLP010000204.1:0-5582 GCA_045805245.1 Actinomycetota bacterium
CAGAGCAAGTACGCGCCGTTCCGGTTCTGCTGTCCGCCGGAGGTCTCCTTGATCGACCTCCGGCCGGCGCCTCAGGAGGCGGAGGCCTCCGAGATCGCGGCCTCGAAGATCCGCTCGTAGCCCTGCACCATCGACTCCTTCGAGAATCGCTCCTCGACGTGGCGGCGGCATGCGGCCGGATCGATCTCGTCGAGGCGCTTCAGGCATTCGGCGGCGGCGGAGGGATAGTCCTCGACCGGAACGATGAAGCCCGTCACGCCGTCGTCGATCACCTCCGGAACCGATCCACGCGGCGTCGCGATCACCGGCGTGCCGCACGCCATCGCCTCGGTCATGACGAGGCCGAACGGCTCATCCCAGTCGATCGGAAACAGCACCGCCTTCGCGCGCGCAAGCAGATCGGCTTTCTCGTCGTGCGCGATCTCCATCAGGACCGTCGTGTCGTCGGGAAGGATCGGAAGGACGTCGCGCTCCCAGTGGATCCGCTCGCCCGGCTCGGCGATCTTCAGCGCACAGACCAATCGCATGCCGGTCTCCCGCGCGGTCATCACCGCGCGCAGGATCCCCTTCTCCGGCGCGGCGCGGCCGAGGAAGAAGAGGAAGTCGTCCTTCTCGGCGCGGAACGGATAGCGGTCGAGGTCGATCCCGTTGTAGACGACGCCCGCGTAGCGGAGCTCCGGCATCTGCTCGCGTTGCGCTTCGCTGATCGCGACGTAGGAGATGCGGTCGAGCGTCTGGGAGTACACCTCACGCATCTCCGGCGAGAACGCGCCGTGGACGGTGTGGACCGTCGGCACGCCGCAGACCGCGCCGGCGACGAGCGCCGACCAGCAGCTGTGGATGTGATACGCGTCGAAGCGGTCGGTCTCTCGGAACGCGAGCAACGATTGCGCGGTGTCGAGCCAGAGCGAGTTGATGTCCGCGGGTCCCGGAGCTTGCTGGAACAGGTACTCGAGGTGGGCCTTCGAGGAGGAGTCTCCCGTCGCGAAGAGCGTCACGTCGTGTCCTCGCTCCACCAGGCCGTCGGCCGTCAGTGCGACGACCCATTCGATGCCTCCGTAGCCGCGCGGCGGAACGGCGAGCCAGGGAGGCGCCACCTCCGCGATCCGCAATCGAGGCCTCCTTCGCGAGTGTCGGACCGAGGGTACCCAGTGCACCCGGAAACGAGCGGCTAGACTGTGCGCTCCCGGCGGGACGTGGCGCAGTTTGGTAGCGCGCAGCGTTCGGGACGCTGAGGTCGCGGGTTCAAATCCCGCCGTCCCGACTTCCAGAAGAGAAATCTCACGGCCCTCTGCCAGGCCAGTCAGGGGTTGCTTCCGAAAGGGTTTGACGCATCCCCGGACGGCCGGTAGCCTTCTCCGCGGCTGCTACGGCAGCCGTTCTTCTTATGTGGAGGAAAATGACCAGGACGCGAACTTTGGCGGGGAGGGCCGGAGCGGCCGTCCTCATCACCGTCCTCGCTTCCCTCACCCTCTCCAGCGTCTCCTCCGCAGCTCCGAGCCAGTCGGAGCTCCAGCACGCGGAAGCCCAGCTCAGCGCCATCAACAACCGGATCTCCGCCCTGGACGAGCAGTACAACCAGGCGATCGCGGCCAAGGAGGCGGCCCAGAAGAACGCGGACGCCGCCCAGGCCGACATGCAGCGGGCCCAGTCCGACCTCGACGACGCCGTCTCGAACCTCTCCAAGCGAGCGGCGGACGCGTTCACCGGCGTCGGAACCTCGGTGGACGTCCTCCTCGGCGCAGACACGTTCTCGGAGTTCTCCGACCGGCTCGAGTTCATGAACCGGCTCGCGCAGGACGACGCCGACCTCGCCACGAGGGCAGCGGCAGCACGGCAGCGCGCGGACTGGGCGCAGCAGCAGTACCAGAAGGCCGTCGCGGAGCACGCCGCGGCCGCCAAGAAGGCCGACGCCGCACGCTCGCAGGCGGAGCAGCAGTACCAGGCGCAGCAGCAAACGGTCCAACGCATCAAGGACCAGATCGCGGCGGCGCAAGCGGCCCGCGAGGCGGCGTTGAAGGCTGCGGCGCAGCAGGCAGCTGCTGTCGCGGGACCCGCCGCGGGCGGAACGACGTCCTCCTCGAGCGGCGGCCTCGGAAGCCCGGCGCCGAGTGGCGGCAACCCGAGCCCGCCGCCACCGACGAGCTCAGGAGCAGCGGGCGCGGTCGAGGCCGCGAAGTCGGTTATCGGAACTCCGTACGTGTGGGGCGGCGCGAGCCCCTCATCCGGCTTCGACTGCTCCGGCCTGACGATGTGGGCCTGGGGACAAGTCGGCGTGTCACTTCCGCATTCCTCTGCGGGGCAGTACGCCGCTCTCCCGCACGTCGACCGGTCGAACCTCCAGGCCGGCGACCTCCTCTTCTTCTACAGCCCGATCCATCACGTCGCGATGTACCTCGGTGGAAATTCGATGATCGAGGCGCCGCACACCGGCGCGAACGTGCAGATCTCCTCCATCTACTGGGGCGAGTACGTGGGCGCCGCCCGGCCGTAAGCTCGCCGCATCACGAACCCTCCTCCTCCCTCGACGGAAACCCCGCTCGCCGACCCGGATCTCGCGCTGCTCGAACGTCTTCGCGCGGGCGACGAGGCCGCGTTCTCCGTGCTCGTGGAGCGGTACTCGCCTTCGATGCTTCGGATCGCGCAGCTCTACACGCCTTCGCGCGCCGTCGCGGAGGACGTCGTTCAGGAGACGTGGGTGGGCGTCCTCCAGGGGCTGGACCGGTTCGAGGGACGCTCTTCGCTGAAGACCTGGATCTTCCGGATCCTCACGAACCGCGCAAAGACGCGAGGACAGAGGGAGCGCCGGAGCATCCCGTTCTCCTCGCTCGCCGATCGGGAGTCGGAGGGGAACGAGCCGGCAGTGGATCCCTCGCGTTTCCACGGCGACGACGACCGGTTCGCGAACGGATGGGCCTCCCCGCCGACGAGCTGGGAGGACGTCCCCGAAGACCGGCTCCTGTCGACGGAGACGCTCTCCAAGGTCGAGGAGGCGATTGCCGAGCTCCCGGAGATGCAGCGCCTCGTCATCACGCTCCGCGACATCGACGGCTGGAGCTCCCAGGAGGTCTGTAACTTCCTGGACATCACCGAGACCAACCAGCGGGTGCTGCTCCACCGCGCGCGCTCGAAGGTGCGCAAGGCGCTGGAGGAGTACCTCGATGTCGAGCACGACGAGAAGAAGGCGCCCGCATGACCGAGGATCGAACGCTCACCTGCCAGGAGCTCGTGGAGCTCGTCACGGGCTACCTCGAGGACACCCTCCCCCCGGCGGATCGCGGGCGCTTCGAGGAGCACATCGCCGTCTGCGACGGCTGCTCCGCCTACCTGGAGCAGATGCGCACGACGATCCGCGTCACCGGGATGCTGACGCCCGGGCAGCTCTCCGAGGAGGCGTCCACGGAGCTTCTCGCGGCGTTCAGGGGCTGGAGGACGTAGCCGTTCTTCCGTCGACGTGCTCTTCTCGCCGGCCGAGGAGACCGAGCGCCACGAGCGGGAACACCAGCACTGAGAGCAGGCCCGCCGCGATGAGGGCGGCACCGGTCGCCGCTCCGATCACCCCGAGATCCATCCCGATCTCCGCCGCGGCCACGATGAACGTGAGCGACGTCGCCTGAAGCAGTCCCGCCGCGGCGACGCGGCGTCCGTCGAGCATCGGGCGATAGAGCAACGCGGGCAGCGCCCGAACGACGAGCAGCGCGACCAGGAAGACGGGCACCCGCGCGACCGTCGAGCCGCTCGAGAACAGCGCGTCGAGGTCGAAGCGAACGCCGCTCGAGATGAAGAAGACCGGAACGAGGAAGCCGAAGCCGATCGCCTCGAGCTTCACCCGGAACTGCGGGTGCGTCATCATCGCGTCGCGATCGAGCAGCGACAGGATCGCTCCCGCGACGAACGCGCCGAGGATCGACTCCAGCCCGAAACGCTCCGCGAGCGCGACGGATCCGATCAGCAGCACGATCGCTCCCCGCACTCGGATCTGCGCGGTCGTGTCCTGCAGCCGGAGCAGCGCATCGGAGAGCCGCACCGACCGGCCCGCCCGCGCGATCGCGATCGCGGCGACGACGACCAGGGCGACGAAGGCTCCGAGGAGGACGAGCCTCGTCGAGCCCGAGGTCGCCTCCTTCGAGAAGAACAGCGTCAGCAGGATCACGGCGCCGAAGTCGGCGATCGAGGCCGCGACGATCACGAGCTGACCGAACGGGGTCGCGATCTCCCCCGCGTCCTTCAGCACCGGCGTGACGACCCCGAGCGCCGTCGAGGCGAGGACGATCGCGACGAAGAGCGGGCTCTCCGCGAGCCCCGCGGCGTGCAGCACCAGACCCGCGACCAGCGCGAGCCCGAGGGAGACGGCGAAACCGGCTCCCGCGAAAGTCAGCAGCCGTCCGCGGAGCGCACGCAGATCGATCTCCAGCCCGGCCAGGAACAGCAGGAACGCGAGGCCGATCAGCGCGAGGACCTGCACCGGAACGTCATCCGGCCTCACCCATCCGAGGACCGCCGGCCCGATCACGATGCCGGCGACGAGCTCGACGACGGGCGAGGGCAGGCGCAGACGCGGGAACAGCCCGAGCAGGAGCGGAACGGCGAACGCGACGGCCGTCACGACGACGAGGCCGCCGAAGGAGACGTCGGGCATCATCGCGATCGACCTCCGCCCCGCCTCAGCAGGCGGCGGAGATCAGGCGTTGCCACGCTCCAGCTCCGCGAGGTCGGCGAGTCGCTGATCCGCCTGAGCGACGAGCGCCTTGTTTCCGATCTCTTCCGCGGCGGCCTTCGCCTGCTCGAGGTGCTCGCGCGCCTGCATGCGGCGCGCGGCGCCCTTCTCCTCGGTGGCGTACTTGAGGGCCTCGTCGGCCTTCACGATCAGCTCGAAGATCTCCGCCTCGGTCATGCCGTCTCCAGGTCGTCGGAGACCCGGATCACGGTCTTCACGTCTCCGTCGCGGCGCTCGAGCGCGGCCTGCCAGTCCTCGAGCGACTCCCACCGGGTGACGAGCTTGTCGAGCCACGCGGCATCGGCCTTCGGAAGCGCCTCCGCGGCTGCCTCGTAGTGGCGCCGGTTGGCGTTCACGGAGCCGAAGACGACGTTGTTGCCGAGGACCATCTCCTTGTTGAGATCGTCGACGTTGAGCGGAGCCGTCCGGCCCGCCGGATTGATGCCCGTGAGGCACATGATGCCGCCCGCCGCCAGACGATCGATCGCGTGGAACACGAGCGGTCCGACGCCCGTGCACTCGATCACGATGTCGAAGTCATCTCCGGCCTTCGCGAGATCCCCCGAGTGATACGTCGCGCCGAGCTCGCGCACGAGCTCCGGCTTCAGACCTTCCTCCACGACGTCCAGGGAATGCATGTCGAACCCGCGCTGGACGCCGAGCATCACGGCGAACAATCCGAGCGGTCCGGCGCCGGTGACGAGGGCTCGCTTCGGCTCCCATCGCGAGCGGGAGCCGATCCGCTCGACGTGGTCCCACGCCTTGGCCAGCACGCTCGCCGGCTCCAGCAGCACGCCCAACAGCCCGAGGTGCGGCGACACCTTCACCAGGAACTTCGGGTCGGCCCGGTACCGCTCGCGGCCGA
>JBJMLP010000205.1:0-4394 GCA_045805245.1 Actinomycetota bacterium
AGATCCTTCGTCGAGGTCTTGCCGTTCGCGCCGGTGATCGCGACGACGGAGCCCTCCATCGCGCGACGCTCGGAGGCGGCCAGGGCGAGAAAAGCGTCCGTGGTGTCCTCCACCAACACGTGCGGGTGGTTCCCGACCGGTCGCGCCACGAGCGCGGCGGAGGCGCCGGCCGCGAACGCCTGCTCGAGGAAGTCGTGTCCGTCGGTCCGCTCCCCGCGGATCGCGACGAACAACCCTCCGGGAGCGGCTGTGCGGCCGTCCACCACGGCGCTGGAGATCTCGACGTCGTTCCCGCGGAGCTCCCCCTCGACGGCGCCGGCGATCTGCGAGAG
Source organism: Actinomycetota bacterium (assembly GCA_045805245.1). Taxonomy (GTDB): domain Bacteria; phylum Actinomycetota; class UBA4738; order UBA4738; family JBJMLN01; genus JBJMLN01. The sequence goes on from JBJMLP010000205.1 coordinate 333, forward strand.
ACGAAGCGTCCTCATCGCGCGCCTCCGATCGCGGCCAGCTCCTCGCTGGCGACGACGCGATCGTCGAAGGGGATCGTGCGGTCGGCGAACTCCTGCCCGGTCTCGTGACCCTTGCCCGCGATGACGACGGCGTCGCCCGGATGCGCCTCCGCGAGCGCCTGACGGATCGCGAGTCGCCGGTCGGGCTCGACGACGTAGCGTCCGCCGCCCTCTCGCGCGCCCGGCTCGATCTCCGCGATGATCGCGCGCGGATCCTCCGATCGAGGGTTGTCGCTCGTGATCACGGTGAGGTCGGCGAGCGACGTCGCCGCGCGCCCCATCAGAGGACGCTTCGCGCGGTCGCGGTCGCCACCGCATCCGAGCACCACGATCACGCGGTTCTCCGCGAGCTGCCGCGCCGCGCGCAGGACGCTCTCGACGCCGTCGGGCGTGTGCGCGTAATCCACGATCACGAGGACGTCCTGCCCGGCGTCGACGGTCTCCATCCGACCCGGAACGCCGGAGAGCCCTCCGATCCCCCGAGCGATCACGTCGTCGTCGATGTCGAGCGTCCGCGCGGTCGCGAAGGCCGCGAGCGCGTTGGAGACGTTGAACGCTCCTCGGAGCGGCGACCGAACGGGCACCTCCCCCACGCGGAACGCGACACCGGCGGCCGACAGCTGCACGTCGGTCGCCCGGACGTCGGCATCCTCGGAGACGCCGTAGGTCGTGGAGGGCACATCGCCGCGACGCAGCCGCGCTCCCTCCGCGACGTCGGCGTTGAGGACGGCGTGCTCGGTCTGCTCCGGCCGGAACAGCAACGCCTTCGCCGCGAAATACGCCTCCATCGAGCCGTGGTAGTCGAGGTGGTCCTGCGACAGGTTCGTGAAGACCGCGCGGTCGAAGCGCACACCACCGACGCGCTGCTGCTCTAGCCCGTGGGACGACACTTCCATGGCGACGCCCTGGACGCCGCGATCGAGCATCGTCCGGAGCATCCGATGCAGATCCGGCGCTTCCGGGGTCGTGCGATCGAACGGCACCGGCTCGCGGTCGATCCGGGCGCCGGTCGTTCCGATGATGCCCGGCGTCGCTCCGGAGCTCGCGAAGATCGCTTCCAGCACGTAGGTCGTCGTCGTCTTTCCGTTCGTGCCAGTGATGCCAACCATCGTGATGCGGTCCGCGGGACGGCCGAAGAACTCCGAGGAGATCGGACCCATCGCGGAACGGACCGAGGGCACGAGCACCTGCGGAACGTCCACGTCGAGCTCCCGCTCCACGACGAGGGCGACGGCGCCGGACGCGACCGCATCCCTCGCGAAGGCATGGCCGTCGACCCGCGTGCCGGGAACGCAGAAGAACAGCGCACCGGGCGAAACGGCCTCGGAGCGATACACGACGTCGCGGACGAGGACCGACGGATCGCCGCGGACCTCCGCCTCCGGCAGCCCTCGAAGCGTCTCGGAGAGCGCGATGCCGGGGGGGGATGTGGTTGCCAATGCGCCGCCGGGAAGGGGTCGAGTCGCCTCTGCGGGAGCGTTCCCGCGCGGCGAGCGGCCGGATTCTAGCAGCACGCGAGCTCCTTCCCGCGAGCGCATGCGGCTCCGAGCGTGGCCTCGCTCATCCGAGCGGCATGTTGTGCGGCGGGAGGGGCAGGCGCGTCGCCGGCTCGATGCCGAGACGCTGGATCGCGTAGCGCGCGACCTGTTGGAACAGCGGAGCGGCGGCGATGCCGCCGTAGACCGTGGTCGGCTGATCGAGGATGGCCGCCACCACGACCTTGGGGTTCGACGCCGGAAGCATGCCGATGAACGAGGCGATGTCGCGGTTCGTGTAGTACCCGGCGCGGTCGGGCAGCGGGATCCGCGCCGTTCCCGTCTTGCCGGCGACCTGATATCCCGGGATCTGCGCCTCGGTTCCCGTGCCGCTCTGCACCGCGTAGGCGAGCATCGACGTCACGGTCCGGGCCGTCTGCGGAGAGACGACGCTCCGGGTCGCCTGCGTCGGTGCCGGATGGTAGGTCCCCGAGGGGTCGATCGTTCCCTTCACGAGCTGCGGTTGGATCCAGGTTCCGCCGTTCGCGACCGTCGCGTACACCGACGCCATCTGCAGCGGCGTCACCGCGATGCCCTGGCCGTACGGGATCGTCGCCATCGTCGCGGAGTTCCAGTTGAACAGCGGCGGCAGAATGCCCGACGCCTCGCCGGGGAACCCGACGTCGGAGGGCTGACCGAACCCGAACCGCGACAGGTAGCCCGCGAACGTGTCCTCCCCCACCGCGGCGGCGAGTTTGACGGTTCCGATGTTGCTCGACAGCGCGATGATGTCGCCGATCGTCATCCGCTCGGTCGGATGGAAGTGGGAGTCGTGGATCGTGTACGTGCTGTCCACGCGCAGCGACGGCGGCACGACGATCTTCTGGCTGAGCGTGACCGCATGCTCCTCCACGGCCGCAGAGGCGGTGATGACCTTGCAGACCGAGCCAGGCTCGAACACGTCGTCGATGGCCGTGTTGCGCCACGTCGACTCCGGCGACGCCTGGTAGTCGTTCGGATCGAACCAGGGATACGTCGCCATCGCGAGGATCTGGCCGGTGCGAGGATCGAGCACGATCACCGTGCCGCCCTTCGCATGGTTCGCCTGCACCGCGCTCTGGAGCGCCGACTGCACCTGGTATTGGAAGTCCCGGTCGATCGTCGTGACGACGCTCTCCCCGGGCACCGGAGGGATGTCGGAGGTCACGCTCCCGGGGATCGGCTGTCCGTTGCGATCGATCTCCTGGGAGACCTCTCCGTTCCGCCCGCTGAGGACGGAGTTGTACTGGAGCTCAAGACCGGCGAGCCCGGTTCCATCGGTTCCCACGTAGCCGAGCACCTGCGGGGCGAGCGGTCCGGCCGGATAGAAGCGGCGCGTCGAGTCGAGGAACCCGAGCCCGGGGAGGTTCAGCGCTGCGATCCGATCCGCCTGGCCCATCGGCACGCCGCGCGCGAGGTAGGAGAAGCTCGAGGGAGAGCTCAGGCCCGGCATCAACGTGTGCGCCCTGACGTGGAGGATCGGCGCGATCCTCTGAGCGATCGCCAGTGGGTCCTTCACGAAGCGACCGTCCGCGTAGATGTCGCGCGCCTGGAGCGACATCGCGAGGTCCTCGTGCGAACGATCGAGGATCGCGCCGCGCGTCGCCTCCAGCGTGACGGTTCGCTCTCGCTGGTCGAGCGCGAGGTTCTGGTACTGGTGGGACTCCCGAACCTGAAGCATGCCGAGGCGGAGAACGATCCCGCCCATCGCGAACACCATCACGACGAACAGACCCGCGAGCCGGCTCACCGGCGGCTTCGTCAAGGAGCGTTCCCCGGACCGTGCGCCGGCGGATGGAGCACGTGCACGTCGCGCGGATCCGGCGTCACCATGCCCTGCTTGACCGCCTCGCGGTACACCCGGTCCGGCGAGGAGAGCACGGCGACGTCCTTGCGGAGCTCCTCGCCCTTCTGCTGCAGGTTGTTCACGCGCGTCGTCAGGGCGTCGACCGAGAAGGAGACCTGCGCGAGCACGGCGTTCAGCGACACGAGGCCCACGATCAACGGAACGACGATCACGGCGATCACGACGACGAAGCGCAGTCGGAGCCGGCGCACGCGTTTGCGCGTCGCGGGCTTCCGCGGCGTCGCGCGGGGCTTCGCCGACGCAGGAGCTTTCCGCGACGGATCCGCCGACGGCTTGGGACGCGCCGGCGGCTGGAGCTTCCTCGCCGGAGCGCTCATGCGGCGACTTCTCCCCTGCGCTCCGCGGCGCGCAGGCGGGCGCTTCTCGCCCGAGGGTTCTCCTCCACCTCACCGGTCGTCGGCCGAACGGGCTTGCGCGTGATCACCTGGAGCTCCGCTGTCTCGGAGAAGAAGCGCTTCACGATCCGGTCCTCGAGCGAGTGGTACGCGATGACGACCAGCCGGCCTCCGGGCGCGAGCGCCTGCACCGCGAGCGGCAGGGCGCGCTGGAGCTCCTCCAGCTCGTCGTTCACCGCGAGGCGAAGCGCTTGGAACGTCCGCCGGGCCGGATGCGCCCCGCCGCGACGCGAGCCGAGCGCTCCCG
>JBJMLP010000206.1:0-5252 GCA_045805245.1 Actinomycetota bacterium
GGCACCTCGATGTCGGCTCGTCTCATCCTGGGGCTGGAGCAGGTCCCAAGGGTCGGGCTGTTCGCCCGTTAAAGAGGCACGCGAGCTGGGTTTAGAACGTCGTGAGACAGTTCGGTCCCTATCCGTCGTGGGCGCAGGAGACTTGAGGGGAGCTGCCCCTAGTACGAGAGGACCGGGGCGGACGTACCTCTGGTGTGCCAGTTGTCGCGCCAGCGGCACGGCTGGTTAGCCACGTACGGCAGAGATAAGCGCTGAAAGCATCTAAGTGCGAAGCTCGCCCCAAGATGAGGTCTCCCACGGGGATAACCCGGTAAGGCCCCTCGCAGACTACGAGGTTGATAGGCCGGAGGTGTGAGCACGGTGACGTGTTGAGCCGACCGGTACTAATAGGCCGAGGACGTGGCTTTTGCTCGCGCTCGCTATCGCGTTCCGAGGTGATCTCGGAGCTCGCGCCCCTTCGGGTCGGTGCCGTCCGATCCGAGCCATCGTTTCGGTGGCCATGGCGGAGGGGAGACACCCGGTCCCATCCCGAACCCGGAAGTTAAGCCCTCCAGCGCCGATGGTACTGCCCGGGTAACCGGGTGGGAGAGTAGGTCGCTGCCGGAACATCGTGCAGAAGAGCCGCCTTCGGGCGGCTCTTCTGGTTTCCGGGGCCCGTCCCGAGGACTGCGACTTCAGTACTCCAGGTACGCTTCCCTGCATGCCCAAGGCCCTCAGTCCCCGTCGGGGGCAGCCGCGTTCCAGCAAGCCGCCGAGCTCGGGTCTCCGGCGCGACGTGGTGGCGGAGCTCCGACGCGTCGCGCGCCCGGGCCGAAGCGATCAGGCGATCGCGGACCTCGAACGTGCGGTGACGCTCCTCGATCGTGGGGACTCGAAAGGCGCCGCTGCCGAGGCTGCGAAGGCGAAGCGTGTGGCGAGCCGGTCTCCCGCCGTTCGTGAGGTGCTCGGGCTTGCGCTCTACGGACAGGGCCGTTACCAGGAGGCCCTCTCGGAGATGCAGACGTATCGGCGGATGACTGGCCGGGCCGACGAGAACCACATCATCGCGGACGCTCTCCGGGCGACGGGGCGACCGGACCGCGCGGTGCCGCTCGCGGAGGAGGCCCTGGCCGCTCCGATCCCTGACGCCGCGAAGGCCGAGGCCGCGGTGGTAGCGGGCTCCGCGCTCGCCGACATGGGTCGCTACGACCAGGCGCTCGCGCTCCTTCGGCGCGTGCGGACTCGGGACGACGTCGGCCGCCCGGAGGTGCTGCGCGTCTGGTACGTGATGGCCGACATCCTCGCCCGCGCGGGGCGGCGAGCGGAGGCCGTGCGCGAGTTCAAGAAGATCCTGCGACACGATCCGGGAGCGTTCGACGTGGCGGAACGGCTCGATCAGCTCGCCTGATCGGGCGAAGGTCCGCGGGCGGTCGCGGCCTCGCGCTCCGCGCGCTTGTTCCAGTACCGCATCAGACCGGCGGCGTTCATCTTGATGCTGGAGAGCACGTCGTAGCGCTCCATGTCGATCGGCTCGCCCGAGTCCTCCAGGTACTCCGCAGCGCCTCGTCGCTCGAGGACGGCGGCGATCTCCTCGAGGTCGTCGGTCCGGCGGAGCGCGAGGCGCACCTCCTCTCCCCATCCCCTGATCCGACGGACCGCGAGATCGCACAACCCATCGGTTTCCTCGACGGGACCGAAATGGGAGAGGAGCAGCAGCGTGCGCGCTCGTTCCCGGACCCGCTCGATGCTGGCGACGGCGAGCTCGATGTCGAACTCCGGCGGCGGCGTCGCCGGACGGAGGACACCGACGTCCGGGAGATGCACGCCGAGCGCGTCCCCGGCGAAGACCGCTCCGGTGCGGGAGTCCTCGAGGCAGACGTGGTGGGAGGCGTGTCCGGGCGTCGCGAAGACCGAGATCTCCCGGTCGCCGAGCGAGATGCCGTCGCCGTCGGCGATCGCCGTCAACCGTTCCGCCGGAACCGGTTCCACGGTCCCGAAGAATCGCCGCATCCGCTCCGCGCCGTACGTCCTCGCCGTGCTCGCGACGAGCTTCGTCGGGTCGGCGAGGTGGGGTGCGCCGCGCTCGTGAACCCAAAGCCTCGCGTTCGGATACCGCCGCGCGATCGTCCCGGCGCCGCCGGCATGATCGAGATGGATATGCGTCACGATGACGTGCGCGAGGTCACCCGGTCCCATCCCGAGCTCGGCGAGCCCGCGTTCGACGTGTTCCGCCGAGGTCGTCGGGCCGGTCTCGACCAGGGCAGGCTCCTGCGCATCGAGGAGGTACGCCGACGTCACGAGGTACCGCCCGGTCATCACGGTGTCGATCGCGGACAGTCCGTCCGCGACCGCGAACGTGGGATGCCTCATCGACGCTGCGTCCCCTGCCATGCGCGAAGTGTACGCGCGCGAGAACGGCCGGCTCTGTCGTTCCCCCCTGCTAGCGTCCTCGGCGGAGGGGGGAAGCATGAACGTTTCGATGTTCGGCTCGTGCAGGAGGCTCATCCGGGACCCGGTAACGCGTCGCGGCAGGGGAGCGGCCGCATGGTGACGGTCAACGTGGTGGTGATCGCCGGAAAGGTCGCCGCCGAACCAGTCGAGCGACAGCTCCCGTCGGGCGACGAGGTGACGGAGCTCCGCATCTCCGTTCCCGAGGCCGGCAAGCGCTTGTTGCCGCTGCCAGTCGCCGTCTGGCACGCATCCGTCGATCGCGCGACGGTCGGACAGATCGCCAAGGGAGACGACGTCCTCGTCTACGGCCAGCTGACGCGGCGCTTCTACCGCAGCGGCGCGGGAGCGCGCAGCCTGACGGAGGTGGTCGCGACGGGCATCAAGAAGCTGGAACCGGCCGACCACTCGTAGGTCGCTCTGCGAGATCGAGCGGGCGGATCACCATCCCCGTCCTCGGCTTCGGCCAGAAGTAGGTGGACTTCTCGGGCAGACGTTCGCCGCGCTCGACGATCGGACGGATCCGCTCCACGCGCGTCGGCGGAAGGTACACCGCCGAGGTGGCCGTCCGGCTGCGAACGGCCTCCTCCGCTGCGACCGCGTCGGGTTGGTACGTCACGTGCGACTCGCGAAGCGAAGCGGTGAACTCGGCGTGCAGCGCGCACACGGCGGGGGGCTCTCCGTGCAGGCGTCCCGCTCGGTGCACCAGCTCTCCCTCTTCCCACACCGCGGTTCCGATGGTGACGGTCTCGTCGTCGACGAGCGCGAGCGTCTCCTCGAGATCGCGGACCCGCTCGCCGACCGACGGCGCCGCGACGTCGGTGAGGACTCGGTGGATCGGCAGGACGGGCGGGTCCTCCGTCGCGCCGTCGACGACCAGCATCATCACGGAGTCCCAGGGGCCCGGCCCGTGGAGCGCTCGCATCTCCTCGCGATAGCGGAGCGCCATCGTGTAGCGGTGGTGACCGTCGGCGATCAGGAATCGCTCCGCCGCAACACTTTCCATGAGGTCGGCGGAAGCCGCGACCGACCACAGCCGGTGGAGCACTCCGGCCTCGTCGGTCAGCTCGGCGAGCGGATCGGCCGCGCTCGCACCGACGATCACCTCCTCGAGGGGCGCACACGGGCCGCCGAGCAACGCGTAGATCGGCGAGAGGTTCGTCTGCACCGCTCGCATCAGCGAGAGCCGGTCCTCGACGGGCTCCGCCATCGTCCGCTCGTGCGGCATGATCGTCCCGCCCCACGGCTCGAGGTCGATCGCCGCGATCACCCCGCGAACCGAGCGCGCCTCACCGCGGAATCGGAACCGCATCTCGTAGGGGTAGACGCGAGGTCCGTCGGTCGGGACGAGCTTCCCGTCGGCTCTCCACGAACGGAGCAGATCGGAAGCCCGCGTATACTTGTTGCGGTCGGCGTCATCCCCCGGCCGCTCCTCCGACAGGATCAGCCGGACGATGTTCGCCCCGCTCGCGTGGTGCAATCGGGTCCGCTCCTCGGGAGGGATCGCGTCGTACGGTGGAGCCGTGACACGCTCGAGCGGACCGACGCGCGACGCATCGAAGACGAGGCCGACGAACGGGGAGAGGCGTGGCATCACCTCTGTATAGCACCGGCGCCCGGCCGGAGACGGAGCCTGAGAGCGCGTACTCGCTCTACGCGAAGGGAGCGCGCTTCCTCGCCGAAGGGCATCCGCATCAGGCGGCGATGTTCCTGTCCCGCGCGAAGCTCCTGGAGCCCGACAAGGCCTCGATCCGCGAGGCGCTCGGTCGCGCGCTGTTCATGGCGGGCCGGATGGCCGGCGCTCGCCGGGAGTTCACGAAGGCGGTCCAGATCGCTCCCGCCGACGACTACGCGCACTTCGCGCTTGGCCTCGCGTGCGAGCGCACCGGGCAGCGGACGCGGGCGCTCGCGCACCTCAAGCTCGCGAACGTGATGCGTCCGGGCATCGAGCACTACGAGCAGGCGCTCGAGCGCCTCGCAGGCTGAGCGCGCGGGGTCCCGCGGAACCGATGTTTCCGCCGCCGCCTGCAGACCTCCTTGCCCGGTACGACGGATTCCTCTTCGATCTCGATGGCGTCCTCTATCGAGGTGCGGAGCCGATCGACGGCGCCTCCGAGGCGGTCGGAGCGGTTCGCGGCGCGGGCCGTCCCGTGGTTTTCGTCACCAACAACGCCACACGGACCCCGGACGAGGTCGCGGCCTTTCTCCGAGAGCTCGGTTTCGAGGCCTCTTCGAAGGAAGTCGTCACCTCCGCCACGGCGACCGCCGCGTTGCTCTCCGCACGCGCGGGGGCGCGGGCCTTCGTGATCGGAGAGCGAGGCCTTCGGGAGGCGCTGACCTCGGCGGGCATCGAGCTCGTCGACGGCGATCCGGAACGTGCGGACCTCGTCGTCGTCGGGCTGGACCGGGAGCTCACGTACGCGAAGCTGAAACGCGCCGCGTTGCTGGTCCAGCGCGGCGCCGCGCTCGTCGCGTCGAACCCGGATCGAACGTTCCCGCAGACCGACGGGCTCTGGCCCGGCGCCGGCTCCCTCCTCGCGGCGGTGGAGGCGGCCACCGGCGCGACGGCGACGATCGTCGGCAAGCCGCATCCGCCGTTGTTCGAATCGGCGCGCGATCGTGCTGGCTCGAGGAAGCCACTCGTCGTGGGCGACCGACTCGACACCGACATCGCCGGCGCGAATCGGCTCGGATGGGACTCGCTCCTCGTGCTCACGGGCGTCAGCACGCAGGCGGATCTCGAGTCGGCCTCCGAGAAGCCGACCTACGTGGCGCCGGATCTCCGGTTCCTGTCCGAGCTCAGAGGAAGTCCGGCCGGGGCGGGA
>JBJMLP010000207.1:0-8567 GCA_045805245.1 Actinomycetota bacterium
CGGATGATCGTTCACGCCTCGGAGGACATCGGATTGGCGGATCCGCGCGCGCTGCTCGTCGCCGTCGCGGCCGCGCACGCGGTGGAGCACGTCGGCCTCCCGGAAGCGCAGCTGAACCTCGCCGAGGCAGCGATCTACCTCGCGAGAGCGCCGAAGTCAAACAGCGTGATCGTCTCCCTCCGACGGGCTCAGGAGGACGCGCGCTCGAACGACTCGGTTCCGAGGCATCTGCGCGACGCGCACTATCCGGGCGCCGCGAAGCTCGGTCACGGCAAGGGCTACAAGTACCCGCACGACTACCCGGGGCACGTCGTCGAGCAAGAGTACCGGCCGGCGCGCTTCAACGGCGCGCGCTACTACGAGCCGTCGGACCAGGGCGAGGAGCGCTCGGACGAGCCGGGGGCACCGCAGAAGCGGGAACAGGACCACGAACGGGAGGAGGCATGAACCGGCGTCGCTGGACGATCGTCGGCATCGTGGGCGGAACGTTCGCCGCGGCCGCGGGCGCCCACTACTGGTACCGGAAACGTCGGGCTCGCGACGAGATCGAGCGACCGTATCCCGGTGTATGGGAGCTCACGAAAGAGGTCGCGGAGTCCATCGACGCCGGCAAGCGCGCGCTCCGCGAACAGGAGGATGAAGAGTCGGGCGCGAACGAGCGGGAGGAACCGAAGCCGCCGCTAGACTAGCCCGCCATGGACGCCCGAGAGATCCGCGAGCTGTTCCTCTCGTTCTTCGTCGAGCGCGATCACGTTCGGGTTCCGTCCGCGTCGTTGATCCCGCCGCCCGAGTCGGGGCTCCTGTTGACGAATGCGGGGATGAATCAGTTCATCCCGTACTTCCTCGGGCAGGCAGAGCCGCCGTTCCGGCGCGCGACTTCGTGCCAGAAGTGTTTCCGCACCGTCGACATCGACAACGTCGGGCACACCGACCGGCACCTCACGCTGTTCGAGATGCTCGGGAACTTCTCCTTCGGCGACTATTTCAAGCGGGAGTCATGCGCCTGGGGCCTCGAGCTCGTCACGGAGGGCTACGGCATCGACCCGGAGCTCCTCTGGGTCACGATCTTCGAGACCGACGACGAGGCCGAGGAGATCTGGCGCGATCTCGGCATCGCACCGGATCGCATCGTCCGGCGCGACAAGTCGGAGAACTACTGGTCGACCCACGCGGCCGGTCCCGGCGGCCCGAGCTCGGAGATCTACGTCGACCGCGGTGCGAAGTACGGCCCGGACGGCGGACCGGCGGTCGACGAGGAACGGTTCATGGAGATCTGGAACCACGTCTTCATGCAGGACGAGGTGGACGCGGAGGAGAACGTCCTCCGGGAGCTTCCCGCGAAGAACATCGACACGGGCTCGAGCCTCGAGCGCGTCGCGGTCGTCCTCCAGGGCGTGGACAACGTCTTCGAGACGGACCTCCTGCGCCCGGTCCTCGAGGTGGTCGAATCGCTTTCCGGAACGCGGCACGGAGCGGATCCGGAGAAGGACGTCTCGCTCAAGATCGTCGCCGAGCACGGCAGGGCGACGACGTTCCTGATCGCCGACGGCGTCTTTCCCTCCAACGAGGGCCGGGGCTACGTGCTCCGTCGGATGCTGCGGCGGATGGTCACGCACGCGCGAAGGCTCGGTGTCGAGGAGGCGTTCACTCAGCGGCTCGTCGACGCCACGGTCGAGACCCTCGGCGACGCCTATCCGGAGCTCGTGGAGAACCGATCCCTCGTCCTGCAAGTGGCGGGCTCGGAGGAGGAGCGCTTCGCCTCGACCCTGAAGCAGGGGCTCGGCTACTTCGAGCGGCCGGGCTCGGACCGCGCTGCGAGGTTCTCGGGCGACGACGCGTTCAAGCTCCACGACACGTACGGGTTCCCGCGCGAGCTCACCGAGGAGCTCGCGAGCGAGGCCGGCCTCGATGTCGACTGGAACCGCTTCGACGAGCTCATGACCGCGCAGCGGCAGCGCGCCCGCAGCGCGATGAAGCGCGGCGAGGGCGGGCCGGACACCTCCGCGATCCCTCCGACGGAGTTCGTCGGCTACGAGCACCTGGCGACGGATGCGCGGATCCTGGGCGTCTTCGAGAAGGGGGAAGAGGAGAGGGAGGTCGCCTCCGAGGGGGACCGCGTGCAGCTCTTCCTCGACCGCACGCCGTTCTACGCCGAATCCGGAGGGCAGGTCGCCGACACCGGCACGATCCGAACCGCCGGCGGGATCGTCCGCGTCGAGGACGCGCAGTGGACGCCGCAGCGCGCGATCGCGCTCACCGGCATCGTGGAATCCGGTGAGGTGCGCGAGGGGGAGGAGGCCCACGCGGAGGTCGACGCCGAACGCCGGGCGGCCACCGCTCGGTCGCATACCGCGACGCATGTCGTGCACTGGACGATGCGCCATCTCCTCGGAGACCACGCGCGGCAGGCCGGATCGCTCGTCGCTCCCGGGCGCCTCCGCTTCGATTTCCCGAATCCATCCGGCGTTCCGCGGGAGCGGCTCGAGGAGGCGGAGATCCTCGCCAACTCCCGGCTCGCCGAGGACGACACCGTGCGGATCTTCGAGACCACGATGGACGAGGCGAAGCGACTCGGCGCGATCGCCCTCTTCGAGGAGAAGTACGGCGACTTCGTCCGCGTCGTGGAGATCGGCGATTACTCCCGCGAGCTCTGCGGAGGAACGCACGTGCCGCACACCGGGAGGGTCGCCGTCGTGCGGATCCTCGGCGAGCAGAGCATCGGATCGGGGATGCGGCGGATCGAGGCGCTCGTCGGCCCCGACGCGATCCGGGAGATCAACCTGGAGCGCAAGCTCCTCGAGGACGTGACGGCGGCGCTCGGTGGTGGGGATGTCTCCGCCGCGCCCGAACGGGCGCGCAAGGCCGTGGAGCAGCTCAAGCGGCTGGAGAGCGAGCTGGGCAAGCTCCGCAAGGCCGAGCGCGGAACCCTCGTCGAGTCGCTCGCGGCCGACGCCGTGTCGGTGGACGGCGCGAGCCTCGTCGTCTCCGAGGTCTCGGGCGAGGATGCGGCCGGTCTCCGGGAGCTCGCGCAAGCGCTCCGCGGACGGCTCGAGTCGAGCGGCGCGGCCGCGGCGGTGCTCGGGAACGCCGACGGAGGAAAGGCGCTGCTCGTGGCGGCGGTGACGGCGCCCCTCGTGGATCGCGGCGTCACCGCACAGGCCCTGCTGGAACGCGCCGCGAGCGAGATCGGAGGCGGCGCCGGGGGCAAGCCGCTCCTCGGGTTCGCCGGCGGGAGGAACGCTGCGGCGCTGCCACAAGCGCTCGGCGGCATCCCGGCGCGCCTCGCCGAGCTCCTCGCCGTCTGAGACGTGGCCGACACGCCGTCCGGCCGCGTCCTCGCGCTCGATCTCGGTGACGTCCGCATCGGCGTCACGATCTCCGATCCGGAGCGGCGGCTCGCGGTGCCGCTCGGCGTGGTTCGCACCGGCGCGCCTGCCGACCTGAAGGCGATCCGCTCCATCGTCCAGGAGAACGAGGTCGCCCTCGTCGTCGTCGGCGACCCGATGCTGCTCTCGGGCGAGCGGGGCGCCCGGTCCCGCAAGGCCGACGAGTTCGCCTCCGCGCTCCGCGCCGTGCTGCAGGTCCCCGTGGAGCTGCACGACGAGCGTCTCTCGACCGTGGAGGCTGAGCGCGCGCTTCGGTCCACCGGCGCCACCGGCCGGGAGACCCGCAGGAGCGTCGACCGGAGCGCGGCCGCGGTCATCCTCCAGTCCTGGCTCGACGCTCACCGGGCCTGATCCGCCTGCGGGCACGAGCCTCAGCCTCCGCCGGAGGGTGATGCACGAGGATCGCCCGGGCTGGGTATGCTCCTGCGGTCGATGTCCCGGACCATGCGCTCCGACCCTCCCGTAGCCCCCCCTCGCGCTCCCGCCTCTCGTGCGCGCAGAGCCGGCCGCGGCATGGGCGCCATCCTCGTCGCGCTCGCGATGATCGCCGTTCTCGCCGGAGGCGCCTCCCTCGCGTACTACCGCTGGTGCCAGGGCTCCGGAGGCCCCCAGAGGCCGGTCAGCTTCACGGTCGCGTCCGGCGCGACCGACATCCAGACGGTCGATGCTTTGCACGACCGCGGGATCGTCCGGTGCGGCGGAGCGGCCGCTCGCGTGATGCTGGGTCTCCGCGGCGACTCCCGGGCGATCGAGGCGGGGGAGTATCAGCTCTCGACGAACATGGCCCCCGACGATGCCCTCCGCGTCTTGGAGAAGGGTCCGCCACCGGTGCCGGTCGTGGACGTCACCATCCCGGAGGGCTACCGCCTGACACAGATCGCCGCCCGCGTGGCGGACGATCTGGGGATCCCATCGAAGCGGTTCCTGAACGTGGCCGCGAACGGCACCTTCTCCCTGCCGCCGTATCTGCCGAAGGATGCCGCCTCGCTGGAGGGTTTCCTGTTTCCCAAGACCTACGAGTTCGACAAGCACGGAACGACTCCCAGGGAGGTCATCTCCACGCTGCTCCACCAGTTCGGGCAGGAGGCGCGGTCGCTGCCGTGGGACAACGCGAAGCGCCTCGGTGTGACTCCGTACCAGGTGGTGACGATCGCCTCCATGATCGAGCGAGAGGCGCAGGTGCCCGCGGACCGGCCGAAGATCGCGGCCGTCATCTACAACCGGCTCGAGCGGAACATGACGCTCGGGATCGACGCGACGCTCCAGTACGTCGACCCCGATCCGTCCGACGGCCTGACCGAATCCGATCTGAGCATCGACAGTCCGTACAACACCCGTCTGAACAAGGGCCTGCCCCCGACGCCGATCGCGAGCCCCGGGCTGCCGTCGCTGCGAGCCGCGCTCGAGCCCGCGCAGACGAACGACCTCTACTACATCCTCTGCGGAGCCGACGGCCATCACGAGTTCACGACGACGTATTCGCAGTTCCTGCAGCTGAAGGCCCAGTGCCAGGGCTGATCCTCCGGCGTGGCTGACTTCGAGGAGCGCTGGCGCTCCCGCGTCGGCGGCTCCGCACGAACGGTCGGCGTGATCGGCTGGCCGGTCGAGGAGAGCCTCTCGCCCCTGATCCACAACACCGCGTTCATCGCCCTCGGCCTGGACTGGGTCTACGTTCCGCTGCCGGTGGAGCCGGGAAGGCTGTCCGACGCGCTCGCCGGTCTCACGGCGCTGGGGTTCGCCGGCGCGAACGTGACGATGCCGCACAAGACCGAGAGCGCCGACCTCGTCGGAGAGCTCTCCGAAGACGCGGCCCGTCTGCGCGCGGTCAACACCCTGGTGGCGACTCCCGCCGGGCTCGTCGGACACAACACCGACGCGCCGGGGTTCGAGCGGTTCCTCACCGAGGACGCCGGCTTCGACACGACCGGGCGGACGGCCCTCCTGCTCGGCGGAGGTGGAGCGGCGCGTGCGTGCGCGCTCGCGCTTGCCCGCTCGGGGACGGCGGAGATCGTGGTCGCGCTCCGCGACCCCGCGAAGTCGCAGGAGCTCCACTCCGCGGTGTCGGGATTCGGAACGACGCTCCGGGTCGTCGGGTTCGGCGACGCGTCCCAGAGCGAAGCCGATCTCGTCGTGAACGCGACCCCGCTCGGCACCGGCGGAGAGGAGCTTCCGCTCCCGAAGCTCACGCCGGAGACGCTGGTCGTCGACCTCCTCTACCGCCCCGCGCTCACACCGCTCCAGGTCATCGCCAAGGAGGCGGGGGCCGCCGCCTTCGGAGGACTCGGGCTACTCCTGCACCAGGCCGCGCTCTCGTTCGAGCTCTGGACAGGACAGCCCGCTCCGCTTCCGGCGATGTCGGCCGCGGCGCTCGCCGAGCTCTCCTAGGCCGAACCTCTCGAGCGCCGTCGGCCCGGCGGGGGACCGGTTCCATCGCCCGATCGCCCCACACCCTCAAGAACGCAGGCGCACGCTCCGATGCACAGGGAAGGAGCCCAGCGCGTATGGACGATTTCTCCGATCTCGCTGCCCGAGTCGGGACGAGCGTCGGCGAACTGAGGGGTGTGCTCATCCTGTCCCGGGACGGCCTCGTCCTGGGCTCGTTCCCCGAAGACGACGACAGCATGAAGCCCGCTTGGTTGAAGTTCGCCTCGATGGGCGACCCGGACAAAGCCTTCGTCGAGTTCGGAAGCGAGATGTGGGCCTACGTCCGGCGCGGGCCCTATGCGGCGTTCGCGATCGCGGGCGTCGGCGTGCGCCCCGGTCTGCTCCTGGAGCAGCTCGAGCAGGCGATCCTCGTCGCCGAGGAGGCGCGCTCCAAGCGAGAGGGCCTTCGCCTTCCCGACGCCCCGGTGGAGGCGCCGAAGGGCAAGCCGCGAACGACCCTCCATCCCGAGCCCCAGACGAAGGAGCCGCTGGAGGAGCCGGTCGTCGTGCACGCGCAAGCGGCCACTCCGGACGCCGTCGTCGCGGCCGAGGCCGCCGCGACATCCACGGCGGACGCGACATCCGTTGCCGACGCTCCGGAAGTCGCCGTCCAGCCCGAGGCCGACGCTCCCGCCGAGCCGGAAGCGCAGCCAGCCAGCCGCCGATCCTCGGTCTTCGGTCCGGCTCCGACCGGCGAGGACGACTCCGGCGGCGGCGACGGCGAGGTCGACCGGGTGATGCTGGCGCAGGAGTTCTCCCGCCTCCTTCAGGAGTCGGGGTCTCATGACGAAGAAACACCGTGAGCTGTCTCTCCTACGACCATCGGTGAA
The DNA here is from genome assembly GCA_045805245.1 of Actinomycetota bacterium. Taxonomy (GTDB): domain Bacteria; phylum Actinomycetota; class UBA4738; order UBA4738; family JBJMLN01; genus JBJMLN01. The sequence continues at coordinate 6,641 of JBJMLP010000207.1, forward strand.
CTTCGCATGTCGACCGTGAAGAAGAAACCGAAGCAGCTCGGGCAGATCCTCGTCGAGCAGGGCCTGATCACGAATGAGCAGCTCGAGGAGGCGCTCGAGAAGCACCGGAGCTCGTCCAAGTCCCTCGGACGGGTTCTGATCGACCTCGGCCTGATCAAGGAATCCCACCTCGTCCGGGCTCTCTCCGAGCAGGTCGGCCTGGAATTCGTCGACCTCACGGAGTATCCCGTCGACGCATCGGCGACGGGCCTCCTCCCGGAGGCGCTCGCGCGTCGGTACAAGGCGCTCCCGATCGGAGACCGCGACGGTCGCTTGCTCGTCGCGATGTCGGACCCGGCCAACGTCTACGCGCTCGACGACATCCGCGCGATGACGAACCGCGATGTCCAGCCGGTCGTCGCCACGGCCGGGGACATCGAGCAGGCGATCCGCAAGTACAGCGTCATGGGGGATCAGGTCGAGCAGCTAGCTTCGGAGGCGGCCGACCAGATCGAGGACGACATCGACCAGGTCGCGGCGGCCCTCGAGGAGGCGCCGATCGTCAAGCTGGTCACGGCGATCATGACCCAGGCCGTGAACGACCGGGCCTCCGACGTCCACATCGAACCGAGCGAGAAGGACGTCCGCATCCGCTTCCGCGTGGACGGCGTGCTCCACGAGGTCATGCGCCCGAAGAAGAACATCCAGGGCGGACTGATCTCCCGCCTGAAGGTCATGGCCGACATGAACATCGCCGAGAAGCGGGTGCCTCAGGACGGCCGCGTGAGCATCCGGGTCGGCGGAAAGGCGCTCGATCTGCGAGTCGCGACGCTCCCGACCGTGTACGGCGAGAAGATCGTCATCCGGATCCTCGACAAGAGCCAGTCCCTGATCGAACTGCCGAAGCTCGGGTTCTCCGAGGACTCCTACAAGCGTTTCGAACAGTCCTTCCGAAAGCCCTACGGCGCGCTCCTCGTGACCGGTCCGACCGGTTCAGGGAAGTCGACGACGATGTACGCGACGCTCAACATCCTGAACGGCGCCGACCGCAACATCATCACGGTCGAGGACCCCGTCGAGTACCGGATGGCCGGTGTGAACCAGATCCAGACGCATGCGAAGGCGGGCCTCACGTTCGCCTCCGCGCTCCGCTCGATCCTGCGCGCCGACCCCGACGTGATCCTCATCGGAGAGATCCGGGACCGCGAGACCGCGATGATCGCCGTCGAGTCCGCCTTGACGGGCCACCTCGTGCTGTCCTCGCTCCACACCAATGACGCGCCGTCGGCCATCACGCGACTCATCGAGATGGAGGTCGAGACGTTCCTCGTGGCCTCCGCGATCGACTGCATCGTCGCGCAGCGGCTCGCCCGGCAGCTCTGTGAGCGCTGCAAGGAGGCTTACGAGCCCGACCCCGCGGAGCTCCAGCAGGCGGGATATCCGGAGCATCGATGGGCCGACGTCTCGAGGCTCTTCCGCCCCGTGGGATGCCCACAGTGCGCGAACACCGGATACCGGGGCCGGATCGGTCTCTACGAGGTGATGCAGATGAGCGAGGAGATCGAGCGGCTCACGGTCGAGCGGGCATCGTCCGATGCCATGAGAGCGATCGCGATCGAGCAGGGCATGGCGACGCTGAAGGACGACGGGCTGGAAAAGGCCCGGATGGGGCAGACGTCCGTCGAGGAAGTCCTAAGGGTGGTGAAGTAGCCGATGAGCATGGTCCAGGACGAAGAAGACGTACAGATCCCGGTGCCGGAGCTCCTCGACGCGCTGCTGGAACACGGCGCGTCGGACCTCCATCTCACCGCCGGAGCGCCGCCGACGATCCGCGTCCACGGCGACCTCCTGAAGCTGGAGGACTACCCGCTGCTCACGCCGCGGGGACTCCAGGGGATGATCTACGCGATCCTCCCGCAGCGGATGCGCGAGCGGCTTGAGCAGGAGC
>JBJMLP010000208.1:0-16627 GCA_045805245.1 Actinomycetota bacterium
ACACTCAATCCATACACGAAGCTCTACACAACACGACGCCGGAACTTAACTCCAGGGCGGCGTGCGCTCGCGCGGCATCGAGCTGCTCGCCGAGCCGGAGCTGCAGCTCGCGCAGCTCACCGCGGTCAGGGTTCCCGACGGGGTCGACGGCAAGGAGATCCAGACCAAGCTCCTCCGCCGGCACGGCATCGAGGTCGGCGGAGGCCTCGGGCCGACCGCTCCTCCGATCTGGCGGATCGGACTGATGGGCGTCAACGCGAACCGCGAGACGGCCGACCGGGTGCTCGACGCGCTCGACGACGTCCTCGACCGATAGGACGTCCGTGGCGGTCAAGAACCGGCTGCATCGGAGCGAGCTCGCCGTTCCCGGAACGAACGTCCGGGCGATGGAGAAGGCGCCAACGCTCGGCGCAGATCTCGTCTTCCTCGACCTCGAGGACGCGGTCGCACCCGACGACAAGGAGCAGGCTCGCGCGAACGTGATCGAAGCGCTCACCTCCCTCGACTGGAGTGGATGCGCGGTGAGCGTGCGGATCAACGGGCTCGACACGCACTTCTGCTACCGCGACGTCGTCGAGTTGGTGGAGGCCGCGGGCGAGCGGCTCGACACGATCCTGATCCCGAAGGTCGGCTCTCCGGGCGACGTGGAGTTCGTCGCGACGCTCCTGTCCCAGATCGAGCAGGCGAAGGGGTTCCCACCCATCGACCTCCACATCCTGATCGAGACGGCGGCCGGGATGGCGAACGTCGAGGCGATCGCGCGTGCGGTACCCGAGCGGCTGGAGGCCATGGTGTTCGGCGTTGCGGACTACGCCGCGTCGGTGCAGGCGCGGACCACGAACATCGGCGGCGCGAACCCCCACTACAGCGTCCTGACGGATCCGGACGACTCCGGCGCGCGGGAGACGCACTGGGGCGACCAGTGGCACTTCGGCATCTCGCGGATGGTCGCGGCGTGTCGCGCGAACGGGCTCCGCCCGATCGACGGCCCGTTCGGGGACTACCAGGACGCGGAGGGCTACCGCTCCGCCGCGCGGCGCGCGGCCGCCCTCGGCTGCGAGGGCAAATGGGCCATCCATCCGTCCCAGATCCCGCTCGCGAACGAGGTGTTCACGCCGACCGATCAGGAGATCTCCCGCGCGCGCCGCATCCTCGAGGCGATGGAGGAGGCCGCGAAGGAGGGGAAGGGAGCCGTCTCCCTCGACGGCCGCCTGATCGACGCGGCGTCGATCCGGATGGCGGAGAACCTCGTCGCCAAGGTGGAGCAGATGCGGCTGTGAATATCCACGAGTACCAGGCCAAGGAGCTGCTGAAGAGCTACGGCATCCCCGTGCCGAAGGGCGAGGTCGTCTACTCCGACAAGGCCGCCGCGCGCGTTGCGGAGGACATCGGCGGACAGGCCTGGGTCGTGAAGGCCCAGGTGCACGCAGGCGGCAGAGGAAAGGCCGGCGGCGTCAAGGTCGTCACGACGCTCCCGCAGCTCCGGGAGGTCACCGACCGTATGATCGGCCGGCGGCTCGTCACCTTCCAGACCGGACCGGAAGGCGCCCTCGTCCAGCGCGTCCTCGTGGAACGGGCGTGCCGCATCGAGCGCGAGCTCTACCTCGGCATGGTCGTTGACCGCGCGTCGCAGCGCGTCACCGTGATCGCCTCCGCCGACGGCGGCGTCGACATCGAGGAGGTGGCGCGCGAGCATCCGGACCGGATCTGCAAAGAGGTCGTCGACCCGGCGACGGGTCTCCTCGACTTCCAGTGCCGCAAGCTCGCGACCGCGATCGGCCTCGGCGGAAGGCTTTCCCCCGTCGTGAAGATCATGCGCGCGCTCTACAAGTGCTTCACCGACAAGGACGCGCTGCTCGCGGAGATCAACCCGCTCGTCGTGACCGACGACGGCGACATCATCGCGCTCGACTGCAAGATGACCTTCGACGACAACTCCCTGTTCCGCCAGGGCGGGGTCGCGGAGCTCCGCGACTTCGACGAGGAGGACCCGAAGGAGGTCGAGGCCTCGGGCCACGGGCTGAACTACATCGCGCTCGACGGCCAGGTCGGCTGCATCGTCAACGGCGCGGGCCTCGCGATGGCCACGATGGACGCGATCACGCTCCACGGCGGGCGGCCCGCGAACTTCCTCGACGTCGGCGGCGGGGCGTCGCCGGAGAAGGTGGCGAACGCGTTCCGCATCGTGCTCGAGGATCCGAACGTCCGCGTGATCCTCGTGAACATCTTCGCGGGAATCAACCGCTGCGACTGGATCGCGGAGGGCATCGTTCGGGCGACGAAGGATCTCGACGTGCAGGTGCCGATCGTGGTCCGGCTCGCGGGGACGGGGGTGGACGAGGGGCGGGAGATCCTGAACGACTCCGGTCTGTCGCTCGTGATCGCGGAGGACCTCGACGACGCCGCGTCGAAGGCGTCTGCCGCGCTCTCGACGGAGGTGCCGGCGTGAGCGTCTTCGTCGGGCGCGACTCCCGCGTCATCATCCAGGGCTTCACGGGGCAGCACGCGACGTTCCATGCGGAGGAGGCGATCGAGCAGGGCACGAACGTGGTCGGGGGCGTGACGCCCGGCAAGGGAGGAACGACGCACCTCGACCGCCCCGTCTTCAACAGCGTCGCCGAAGCGGTGGCCGAGACCGGAGCGGACGTCTCCGGGATCTTCGCTCCCCCCTCCGTGGCGGTGGACGCGCTCCTGGAGGCGATCGAAGCCGGCATCCGCGTGGCGGTCGTGATCGCGGACGGTGTGCCCGTCCACGACATGGTGCAGGTGAAGCGCTACCTCACTGGACGTCAGACCGTGATCATCGGTCCCAACTCCCCCGGGATCATCACTCCCGGTGAGTGCAAGGTCGGGATCATGCCCTCCTCGATCTACCGGCCGGGCCGGATCGGCGTCGTCTCACGCTCGGGCACGTTGAACTACGAGGCGGTCTCCCAGATGACGAAGCTCGGCTTGGGTCAGTCCACCTGCGTCGGCATCGGAGGCGACCCCGTGAACGGCACCGATTTCAAGGCCGTGCTCCAGGCGTTCGACCGCGACGCCGACACCGACGTCGTCGTGATGATCGGCGAGATCGGCGGCAGCCAGGAATCGGACGCGGCGCGGTGGGCCAAGGGATACATGCACAAGCCCGTGATCGGCTTCGTCGCGGGCGTCTCCGCTCCTCGTGGCCGGCGGATGGGACACGCCGGCGCGGTGATCGCGGGGGACGCGGACACCGCGACGGCCAAGCTCGACCTGATGGAGGAGCTCGGCCTCTACGTCGCGCGGAATCCCGCGGACATCGGCACGACGGTCGCGAGGGCACTCCGGGAGGCCGGCGAGACCGTTCCGGCCTCGGCCTGACCTCCCGGTTCCCGAACGCCTAGCTCTCGTCCTTGCGAACCGCTTGGACGTCGAGCTCGAGCCTCACCTTCTTGCCGACGAGCACCCCGCCGGTCTCGAGCGCCTGGTTCCAGGTCATCCCGAACGCCTCGCGGTCGATCTCTCCGGTCGCGGTGAAGCCGACGCGCCGCTCTCCACGCATTCCGACCGTCTCGCCCTCGTACTCCACGTCGAGGTCCACCGGCAGCGTGGTGCCACGGATCGTGAGGTCCCCGTGGAGCCGGAAGGTCCGGTCGCCGGTGATCTCAAGGCCGCTGGAGCGGTAGCGCATCGTCGGGTGGTTCTCCAGGTCGAGGAAGTCCCCCGACCGCAGGTGGTTGTCGCGCATCTCCACGTTCGTGTCGATGCTGGACGCGTCGATCTCGACGTCGGCCCAGGATCGAGACGGGTCCTCGTCGATGCGGAGCGTTCCGGAGAACACGCCGAAACGGCCTCGCACCTTCGAGAGCATCGCGTAGCGACTCACGAACGCCACGCTCGAGTGAACCGTGTCGATCTCGTAGGTCCCCGGCGGCGGCCCCGCGTCGGTCTTCCTCGTGTCGACCTTCTCCTCGGTGCTGGACATCACGTCCTCCTCTTCCTCGGCCCCGGGCGAGCCCCTCGCCCGGTGGTTGCGCTTGCAACCGTTGATTTTGGCAATCGTACCTGCCGATGGTTGCGGCGTCAACAAATACCCTGTTACCATTCCTAGCCATGAAGGCGGTTCCTACCGAACGCACCGAAGAGGAGCGGCTGGAGGTCTGGTTCACGCTGATGCGTGCCCAAGCCGCGGTCTTCGAGGCTCTGGAGCGCGACCTCGAGGCCTCTCCCGGCCTGCCGTTGTCGTGGTACCAGGTGCTCATCGGGATCACGCAGGACGCCTCAGGCCGCATGCGGATGCAGGAGCTCGCCACCTTCGCGGTTCTCAGCAAGAGCGGGCTCTCACGCCTGGTCGACCGGATGGAAGCCGCCGGCCTGATCCGCCGCGAGTCGTGCTCCGCGGACCGTCGCGGCACCTATGCGGCCCTGACTCCCCAGGGGAAGAAGGCCCTCGAGCAGGCCACCCCGGTCTTCCTCGAGGGCTTCGAACGGTATGTCGCGAGCCACCTGAGCGACGCCGATGTGCGGGCCCTCCAGGCAGCCCTCGGAAAGGTCCTCGAGGCGAACGGGAAGCCGGCGAGCATCGCGTGCCGCCCGGATGCCGGCGCCTCCTCCGCTTCGGCGGACCGCGTCTCCGTCCGCTCGTAGCGCCCTCCCTCGGCGTTCTCCGCCGGCGCATCAGCCTGTCGCTCCACGGAGCAATACCGACTTTCGGGTACCGGTCACGCGTTTCCGCAGCTAGCACGGCCTCCTAGGTCCAAAGTTGTGCTTCCCGGACGCCCGGGGGATTTCGCTTAACCGCACCCGACCCCCTCTCGATACAGAGACGGAACCACCTCCGGAGCACCCCCTAGGCGAGGGCCGGAGATCCGACCCGGAGAGAGGCAGGAGACCGTGGAGCGGAGAGATTTCCTCAAGAAAGGCGCGCTGGCAGGCGCGGGCGTCGCGGTGTCGACCGGCTTCGCGTTCCCGAGCCATCATCGTGACGGGCGCAAGGTCAAGGCGCATCACGGCCGTCACCATCACCACCACGGTCCCGACGGCGGCGGAGACGGCGGTGGCGGCGGTCAGCAGAACAGCGGCGCGATCTGGGGCGCGTACGTGAACCCCGAAGGCAAGCCCGCTCGCGACGCCATCCTCGCCTTCGAGCAGCAGATCGGGCGCAAGCTCGGGATGACGCGGCACTACACGCACTGGGACATGCCACTCCCCGGAGGCACGATCGAGTGGTCGGCTCAGGGCGGACGGCTCCCGCTGGTCGCGTGGGCCTCGGACAAGCTGAACGGCCAGTACGTGAAATGGGCGGACATCGCCCACGGCCAGCAGGACGCGTGGATCGCCAAGCAGGCATCATCGATCAAGAACGCGGGATACCCGATGGTCTTCTGCTTCCACCACGAGCCGGAGGACGAGCCGGTCGCCGGCAACGCTTCGGAGTTCGCAGCCGCGTACGACCGGATCATCTCGATCTTCGACGCGGCCGGAGTCACGAACCTGAAGTACGCCGTCACGCTGATGGTCTCCACCTACGACGGCGGCCACGGTGGCGCGGACGCATGGATGCCTTCCAAGTACGACTACGTCGGCGCGGACGGCTACAACCGCTCGCCCCGCGTGCCGCATACCCAATGGAAGGGTTTCAAGGACCTGTTCCAGACCGCTCACGACTACGCGGTGAAGCACGGAAAGGGCCTCTTCGTCGAGGAGACGGGGAGCGTCGAGGACACGGCCACCAACCCGAACGCGAAGGCCAAGTGGTTCATGGACATGGGGAACACCGTCCTCAGCTGGCCGGAGGTCGTCGGCGTGGAGTACTCCCACACGCTTGCGAACTACCAGGGAACGCCGATGCCGTACTGGATCGACACCAGCAGCTCGGCGCTCAACGCCTACCGCGAGGTCGGCACCGACGCCTGCTTCAAGTAGCACGGTCCCCCGCTCGGGGGACCGTTTCCGCCGAAGGGCCGAAACTCCGCACCACGCCGGGTGAGTTCGCTCCACTCGGAACGACCACGCCGCCGATACCTAGGAGCAGGTACCGGAACCGCACTGGGGGAGGTCGGGGCATGGATCGACGGGTGTTCCTCAAGACGATGGCCGCGGGAGGTGCGGGTCTCGCATTGTCGGGATTCCGCTTCCCTGCAAGTGAGGACGGGCGTCGCAGAACAACTCGGCTGCAGCAGGAATCTCTGTTGCCCGCCTCGGCGGCGACGTCGGCACCCTGTCTGTTCGGCGCGTACGTGAACCCGTTCGGTGGCGATCAGACGGCAGCCGTCGCGGCGTTCGAAACGCTGATCGGGCGGCCGCTCGCCATCACGCGGCACTACCTCACCTGGAACATCTCGCTCACGACGTCGAACATCAAGAAGAGCGCGGCGGCCGGGCACATCCCCTACCTCGCGTGGCACGCGACGACGAAGGGGAACACGGCGGTCCCCTGGAGCTCCATCGCTTCGGGCAGTCAGGACGCGTGGATTGTGACGCAGGCGAACGCGTTGCGGGCCGCGGGCTTCCCCGTCTACCTCGCGTTCCACCACGAGCCGGAGGACGACCTCGCCAACGGCACCCCGGCGGACTTCGCAGCCGCCTACGACCACGTTCGCGCGGTCTTCGACGCGGAGGGCGTCACGAACGCAACGTGGATCGTGACCCTGATGGCGACCACGTACGGCGGCGGGCACAAGGGGTACGCCGCCTGGATGCCTTCCGGCGTCGATCTCCTCGGCGTCGACGGCTACAACCGCCACCCGTGCATCTCCAGTCCGCAGAAACATCCGTGGAACTCGTTCGAGACGATCTTCACCGATGCCCACGACGTCGCGGTCTCCACCGGCATCCCGCTGTTCGTCGGCGAGAACGGCTGCGTCGAGCAGTACGACTGCGGCAACACCCTCGGCGACCCGAACGCGAAAGCGCAGTGGCTCGCCGACGAGTGCGCGACGCTTCGCTCGTGGCCCGAGGTGAAAGGCGTCCTGTACTCCCATACGACATGCCGCCACAACGGCTACATGATGGAGTACCGCGTCGACAGCTCGGCGCCGTCGCTTGCGGCCTACAGCGCCTTCGGACAGGATCCGAACTTCCTCGCGGCGAGCCCGTAAGCCGGACGCTTACGGCGGCAGGTGCGTCGGCGGCTGGCCGTCGAACGGCGGGGAGGGATGGCACGACCCCGTTCCCGAGTCGGAGAACCGGTGCCCCTTCTCCGCCACGAACTGCCAGTGGTAGCTCGTGGGACGCAGGGAGAGCTCCAGGACCCCGAACGTCTGGTCGTTCGCGAGGACGCTGTTCGTCTCCCGGTGTCGCCGCATGGCTTCGTGCCCGACGCCGCCGGTGCCGACCACGAACTCCCGGATCCCGTCTCGGGAGACCTGTTGGTCGGGCATCTGTGGCGAGAACCGCTCGTAATCGTGGTCGTGGCCGTTCAGCACGATCTCCGCGCCAGCCGCCGAGAGGTCCTTCCAGAAGGCCGAGTACGCCGGATCGCTTCCGTGCCGGCCGGAGGAGAACCTCGGCGCGTACCAGTACGCGAGGGTGCAGGTCGCGGGGTTCGCGGCGAGGTCCGCGCGGAGCCAGCTCTCCTGCGGTGAGTCGGCACCGCATCCCCCCACGAACTCGCACGCCGCGTTCAGGGAGATGATGTGCCACGCCGTTCCGTCGGTCGTCGTGACGTCGAAGCTGTACCAGCTCTTGCCGGTGTCCAGATCGACCGCCGCGTCCCCGAAATACCGGAAGTACCCGGCCGCGTCGGCCTGATCGGAGCAATCGCTCGCGTCGGGGTTCGAGTGGATGATGTAGTCGTGGTCGCCGGGCGTCGGATGCGTGAGGTCCTTCAGGCGTCCCCACGTCTGGCCGTAGGAGCGGAGGAACGGCCGGTAGCCCCCGCAGAAGTACTGGTTGTCTCCGAGCGTGAGGACGGCAGCGAGGTTCCCCTTCCGCCGAGCGTGCACCAACAGGTCGGACGTGTATCTCATCCGGCAGGCGCCGGGCTGACCGTGGAGACGATGGAAGGCCGGGCTCACGGGATCGCAGGCGATGTCACCGGCGGCGGCGATGGTTGGGAACGACGACGGCGGACGGTCGCCGTTGACCGCCGTCGCACGCAACGCCACGTCGGTGGAGGACGCCGACGCTTGCGGAACGCTCATCAACACCAGACCGACGAGCAGCACGGAAACGGCGGCGGTTCCGGAGGGACGGTGCATCGATCCTTCCCGGGCGGCAGCTCTGTCCTGGACCCGGCGTCTGCGGCAGGGCTCCGCTCTGGCTTGGCGCGGCGCTACGTTACCCCAGACCCTCAGGACACACAGTTCGACGTTCCGGTGTCCAGCGCGTTTCCGCCCGCCGCGCGGAAGGCCCAGTCGTAGCTCGAGGGATGGAGCGTCAGGAACAGAGCTCCGAACCGGCCGGGCTGCTGCCGGTACTGGCTGTTCGCGATGCCGTCGGGAACACCGAACTGCTGGGTGCTCACGCCCCCGGTGCCGACGATGTATTCCCGGACGCCGTGCTGCGCGTCCGCGACGCCGTCGGGCGTCTGTGGAGCGAAGCGCTCGTAGTCGTGGTCGTGCCCGTCGAGGACGATGTCCGCGTGCGCGGCGTACAACGCCTGCCAGAACGGCTTGTACGTGGTGTAGCCGCCGTGCATGCCGGACGAGAACAACCCCTTGTAGAAGAACGCGAGCGTGCAGGGGTACTGCGACTGCGGATGCGCGGCGAGATCCTGCACGAGCCACTTGTACTGCGCGGAGTTCACGCCGCAACCGCCGACCTTCGGGCAACTCGAGTTCAGGACGACGATGTGCCACGGCCGCGCGGGATCGCTCGTCTGGATGTCGTAGCTGCGGTAACTGGTTGCCGTCGTCGCGTCGACCGCGGCCGCGCCGAAGTACTGGAAGTAGCCGGCCGCCCCGGACGTCTTGTACTCGTGATCGCCGGGGGTCGGCCACGTGATCGATTTCACCCCACCCCATGCGGGGTCGTAGCTCTGCCCGTACTTGTCGAGCGCGCCGTCGTTGTACTGGGTGTCGCCGACGGCGAAGACGTTCGAGAGGTTGGAGGAGGCGAGGAGGCTCCCGACCGCCTTCATCCGACACGAGCGGGTCGTCCCGTTGCCACCGTTGAACTTCGGCGAGGCAGGATCGCAAGCGATGTCTCCCGCGGCGCCGATCGTCGGGTCCGTCACGGCAGCGCGCGCGGCGGTCGAGAAGCGGGGTCCGAAGCTCACGACCGAGAGCAGGAGCGTCGCCGTGAGACCGGCGATCCACAGGCGAGTGCGAACGGCGCGCGTCATGCGACCTGGAACTCTGCGAACCGGTTGTAGGCAGCGCTTCCGATCATCGTGAAGTCTCCTCCCACGAGCAGCACGTCGGGCGAAGGGGAAACGCTCCAGATCCCCTTCGCGCTGTTGGGACGGGGACGCCACGCCGTATCGAGGGCACCCGCCGTGTCGAACGCCGAGAGCTTCGGGACGTTCACGCCGTCGATGAAACCATAGTGTCCCCCGGCGATGACCTCCCCGCCGTCGAACGTGACCGACTGCACGTCACCGTCGGCGTCGATCGACCACGCCGGATTCCCCGAGAGGTCGTACGCGTCGAGCCGGCCGCCGGGCTCTCCGCCGAGACCGACGACGACGAGATCGCCCGAGGTGGCGACGCTCCAGACCTGCCGGTCGGGGTGGGCCGCCCACGTCTCGTCCACGGAGCCGTCGGGCTGCACCTTCGAGACGTGGCGCTGTCCGGAATCTCCGTCCACGGAGGTGAACACCCCGCCGATCACGACGGACCCGTCTGCCATCGGCGCGAGCGAGCGGACGGAACGGTTGACGCTCGGGTCCCACGGCAGCAGCGCTCCGCGCGGAGTCGTCGTGAGGTCGAGGGCCGCCAGTCCGTGCCGCGTCGAGGCGGCCACGGCCTTGAACCGTCCGCCCAGGTAGAGCTCCGTGCCGGAGACGACGAGGCTCCGCACGCGTCCCGCCACGTCGTCGGTCCAGGGGCGAAGGGTCCCGTTGAGGCCGACCGCCGCGAAACTTTCGCGGGGCTGTGCGTCGACCGCCGAGAAACTGCCGCCCACGAAGATGGATCGGCCGTTCGAAGCGAGGGAGTAGACGGGCCCATCCACGTCGGGCGCCCACGGAAGCAGTTCGCCCGTGTAGACGTCGATCGCGGCGAGGTTGTGCGCCGGCAGCGGATCCTGGCCCGGCGTCGACGGGATCATGGCGGAGAACTCTCCCCCGAGATACGCGACGTCTCCGACACGGAGCGTGGCCCAGACGCGTCCGTTCGTTCCCCATTTCGACGGAAGCGGCGACGAGGAGATGGTCGCCCACGCGGGGGCTGCGGTCGCAAGCAGCGCGAGGCACGCGAGCGGAACGAGCCAGGAGAGACGCCTCGCGTTCCGCTCCAACGTCAGCTCACCGTGAACTGCGCGAAATGATGGGAGGGCGTGGCGCCGTGGTTCATCGTGCTGAAATCGCCGCCGACGAGCAGCTTGTTCGTGGTGCCGAGGATCGACCAGATCCCCTTCGCACTGTCCGGCCACGGCTGCCACGTCGTGTCGAGCGCTCCCCCGACGGGGTTGTACGCGACGAGGCGGGGGATGTGGGTCCCTTCCGGGGGCTCGTTCGGCCCGCCGCCGCCGATGCTCGAGAAGTGGCCGCCCGCGATCACCTGGCCGTTGGCGTAGCCGACGGCCTGGACGTCTCCGTTCCCGCCGTGGTGCCAGGTGAGCGTTCCGTCAGGCTTGTAGACGCCGATCGAGCCTCCGTTCACGCCGCCCCGGCCGACGACGACGCGGCCGTCCGGGATCACGATCGTGTCCCAGATGAAGTCCTGAGGATGCTCCGCCCACGGTTCGAACCGCCCGGGCGTCGGCGAGGTCGCCGGCGTGAACGATTGGATGTAGAGCTTGGATGTGTCCCACGTCGCGTTCGGCACCTGCTCCTTGAGCTGCGTGAACTGTCCGGCCACGACCACGTCGCCGTTCTGGAGGATCGAGATGCTCCGCACCGACCGGTTCGCCTTCGGAGTCCAGTCGAGGAGGGATGCCGTTCCGTCCGGGGCAGTGCTCGAAAGGTCGATCGCGGCGAGCCGGGTTCGGTGGATGCCCTCGAGGAATCCGAACTGGCCGCCGACGTACATCGTCGAGCCGGCGATCGTCAGCGCGCGCACCTGATTCGACGCATCGGCGTGCCAGGAGAGCACGGCGCCATTCAGGTCGACGGCGGCGAGGCTGTCCCTCGCGGTGCCCCCGATCGAGGTGTAGTCGCCGCCGACGAAGATGCGGGTGCCGTCGGTCGCGAGGGCGAAGACGATCCCGGAGCCGCCGACGGACGGGGCCCAGGACTTGAGCGATCCGTCGACGCCGAACGCAGCGAGGTCCGAGCGAGGCACGAGCGATCCGTCCGGCATCACGACGTTCTGGAACTGCCCTCCGACGTAGACCGTGTCGCCGATCCGAAGGAGCGCCCAGACGCGCCCGTCGACGCCGGGCATCTGCGAGTCGGGCGTGGCGGAGATCGCCGCCCAGGCCGGCTCCCCGGTCGCGACGAGGCCCAGGGCGACCACGGCCGCGACCAAGCCTGCTCGGAGCGGGGAACGTTTCCTGCCTGCGTGGCGGAGCCGGAGCGACACGAGATCCCTTCCTTGCGGTCTTCGGGAGAGCCTCCAAGATAGCGAGACTTGCTCGAACGAACAACGGCCGGGCGTCGGTATGGGTGACGTTTTTCTCCGGCGACCGACCTAGGTCTCGCGCGATCCGCCTGGGTACATGCGGAAAGAGCGTCTCGGGCTGCGGCCTCACCATTTCCGGAACTCCCCACGGGCCATTGTTCCGAAGAGGAAGCCTACGGCGGATGGAGTCCACCTTCGAGACGGACCGGCGCGCGTTGACAGGGCGGGGGCCGCTGCTAAGGTATTTGCGGTAGACCGCCGAGCACGATGTCGGCGGTCTCGTTCAATTCTCGGATCCGGCTCCATCCGGATGGAGCCGATGGAGCATTCGATCCGGGAACTCCGAACCCATAGCTGCCCACGAGGACGGGGAGGCACAAGTGGACAGACGGGACTTCCTGAAGACGGCCGCGGCCACCGGCGCGGGCCTCGCGATCCCGACCCTGCTCGACACGGCCGAGAGCGAGGCGACCCCCGGGGCGCCCTGCAGGTGGGGGGCGTACGCGTCTCCGAGATCGGGCGAATCAGCCCAGCACGCCATCGTGAGTCTCGAGCAGAAGATCGGACGCAAGCTCGGCATCACCCGTCATTACATGAACTGGGACCGACCGATCCCCGGCGAGCTGATCAAGTGGAGCGCGGCGGGCGGGCGCAAGCCGTACATCTCGTGGGAGGCGAAGCGGCACAACGGCGCGGTCATCTCCTGGCGATCGATCGCGAACGGGAACTGGGACGACCGCATCCGCGCGCAGGCCACACGCATCAGGCAGTGGGGAAAGCCCGCGTTCTTCAACTTCCACCACGAGCCGGAGAACGATCAGCGCAACGGAACTCCCGCCGACTTCCGCGCTGCCTTTCAGCGGGTGCGAAACATCTTCGACAACCAGAACGTGCACAACCTCACGTGGGTCGTCGTCCTGATGGCGCCGACCTACTCGGGCGGGAATCACGGCGCGGGAGCGTGGATCCCCGCTCGCTACGACCTGATCGGAGTCGACGGCTACAACCGGTGGCCGTGTCTGCCCAACCGCAGCCAGCATCACTGGACTTCGTTCCGTGAGATCTTCCGTCCCGCGCACAACGCGGCGGTGAACCGACACAAGGGCCTCTTCATCGGGGAGTTCGGTTGTGTGGAGCGGTACGCCTGCGGCAACCACGGCGGAGACCGTCACGCCAAGGCGGAATGGTTCCACTGGGCGGGCGAGACGATGAAACTGTGGCCGGAGTGCAAGGGCGCCGTCTACTCCCACACCCTCGCGCGGTACGCGGGCTACAACGAGGCATTCTGGGTGAACAGCAGCGCGGCCTCGCTCACGTCGTACCGGCACGTCGGGAGGATGGATCACTTCCACTGACCGGCGAGGGAACGCGCCCTGCGCCGCGCGTCGGGGACAATGACGCCGTGACGCAGACCCCGAGCTCGAGCTCGAAGGAAAGAACACTCAGCGGTCGGCTGCTCTCCTGGGCGGCGCCGAAACGGCGCCGCCGGCGGGGGCTCGGCCGGGTTCTTCGGGTCGCGGCGCCGGTGCTTCCGAAGAAGCCCGCGCCGTCGCGCCCGATCTTCGTCCTAGGGGCCCCGCGTTCCGGAACGACGGTCCTGTTCGACGTGCTGAACCAGTCGCCGGGCGTCGCCTCCCTCGATCGCGAGACCGGCGTGGTCTGGGATACGTTCCATCGCGTCGAGGACGCCGACTGGGCCTCCCACGAGGTCGGACCGCAGGACGTCACGCCTGCCGA
The DNA here is from genome assembly GCA_045805245.1 of Actinomycetota bacterium. Classification (GTDB taxonomy): domain Bacteria; phylum Actinomycetota; class UBA4738; order UBA4738; family JBJMLN01; genus JBJMLN01. The sequence goes on from JBJMLP010000208.1 coordinate 13,368, forward strand.
GCGCCGGTATCTGTACTGGGCGATCGACCGTCTCGCGCTCCGGAAGCGCTACCTGGACAAGCTTCCGCGGAACACGCTCCGGGTCCTGTACCTGCAGTCGTTGTTTCCGGATGCCGGGTTCGTCTTCCTTCGCCGTGACGGGCGCGCCGTCGTGTCCTCCCTGATGACGGGGTGGCGGAGCGGCCCGCGATTCGGGCGCGGGATGGTTCCACCGATCCCACTCGCGATCGAGGGGTACGAGGGGAACACGTGGAAGTTTCTCCTCCCGCCGGGGTGGGAGCGTTACGCGCAGGGCCACCGGCTCGCCGAGGTCTGCGCGTTCCAGTGGGTCTCGGCGAACGAGTCCGTCCTCTCGGCGAAGGAGCACGTCGCGGCCCAACGGTGGGTCGAGGTCTCCTACGAGGAGATGACGCAGGAGCCCCGGGCGACGGCGGAACGGACCCTGGACGCGCTCGGCCTCTCCCCCGCTCCGGAGGCCGTCCGGTACGCCGAGGAGCTCGACCATCACGTGACGAAGAAGGCCGTCACGCCTCCGAAGCTCGACAAGTGGCGGGAGGAGAACGGCGAGGAGGTCGAGCGGATCCTGCCGCAGATCGAGCCGATGATGCGGCGGCTCGGCTATCCGCTCGACTGAGGACCCTGCACGCTGGAGGCCTCTCGGCGCCCCCGGCGCTTCCTCGCGAAGCGGTCGTACACCGCCTGCGGATACGTCGTCGTGAGATGCCCCCACGGCCGGTAGAGGGCGTTGGATCGCCGGTAACGGGCGTACTCTCGCTCGAACGACGGGTCGGCCGCGATCGCGGCGTCGAACCGTTCGGTCGCCCACCGGTACAGCTCGAGGTCGAGCGCGTTCTGCTCCTCGATCGCGCGGATCGTCGCCGGCGGCACCGGATCCTTCCGAGGCGAGACGTTCGCGCGCACGTAATGGACGTTCGACCAGCCGAAGGCCCGCTTCAGGAAGATCAGCGTCTCGTCGAAACGCTCCGTCAGCCCGGTGACGGAGAAATGCGCCTCGAGGTTCCGCTTCGCCTGCTGGAGCATCGCCGGCGTGCAGCCGCCGAACGGCGTGGTCCGGTCGCCGGAGAGGGCGCGGATCTGGCTGTTGTCCGTCTCCAGGGCGATGCCGCTCCGCACGTAGCGCTCGAGATCCATGTGCTCGCTCACGACCCGCTCGTGGAGCCAGTGGCGTGGACGGCGGAGAACGAAGTTGTACTGCGAGATCGTCAGCGCCACCGGGTTCCGCAGCAACGTGATGTAGGTCGACGGGCGCGGCACGAGCTCGTGGATGCCGAAGATCACGTGCCCCTCGATCAGGCGGGCCGAGGCGCGACGCTCCGCCGGAAGCGTCGCGAAGTAGTCAAGCGTCTCCTCGCGACGGAGGCGCTCCGGGTTGCGCCACGGCGTCTCCACACGGAGGATCTCCGCGGACTTGAACTGCCGGTGGAGGATCTTGCGCAGGCTCGTGCCGGCGGTCTTTCCGATATGCAGGAAGATCACCGTGGGAGCCTGGCGGGCTCCCGGTTTCTCCGCTCGCACCGATCCGTCCTCCGCCCTGGTCGTCATCGCGCCGCGATCGCCTCCGAGTAGGCCTCTTCGAGGTCTCGGACACCCCGCTCGGGACTGAAGCGTTGCTCCCATCGGGCGAACGCGGCTTCGCCGAGCCGCAGGGACGTCCCATCGTCCACGAGCTCCGTCATGCGAGCTGCCCAGGAGCTCGGGTCATCGGGCGGCGCGAGGAGCCCCGTCTCGCCGTCCGCAACCGCCTCGGGGAGCGCACCGATGTCGCTCGCGATCACCGGCACGCCCGCTGCGTAGGCCTCGATGATCGACCGCGGCGCGGCCTCGTACCAGCGAGAGGGAACGAGGAGCGCCCGCCCGCGGGCGAGGATCGCGGGGACCTCCGAAGCCGCGACCTGCCCGCGGAACGTCACGTTCGCCGGGGCGTCACGGCGAAGCGCCTCCGCATCCGGGCCGTCGCCGACGACGACGAGCGGGCAACCTTCCCCGGACCGCGCGGCCGCCCGCAGGATCGTGTCGACCCCTTTCTCGTGCGAGAGCCGGCCGAGGAACAGGAGGTACTCCCCCGGTCCGGTTCGGCGCTCCGCGGGCCAGGTGAAGTTCGGTTTGACGACGATCCGCTCGGGCGCGATGCCGCCCTGGATGTGCTTCACGCGAACGAACTCGCTCACGGCGAGGAAGCGCGTCACCGCGTCGAACGATCCCGCGCTGCGCGCGGCGCCGAGCGATCCGGCGAGCGTCGCGCTCCCGAGCGCCGAGTCGCGATAGCAGCGATGCACGACCCCTCGCCACGGGAGATGCCCGAGGCAGTCCTCACACGGCCGGCCGTCGCGGAGGAAGTTCGCGGGCAAGCACATCAGCCGGTAGTTGTGGAGCGTCATCACGACCGCCGCGCCCGAGGAACGAGCTGCACGCAGGACGGACGGCGAGAGCGTCGGAAAGAGGTTGTGGACGTGGACGATCTCGATCCGGTTCCGGCGAACGAGCGACGCCACGTGCTGCGCCGCGCTCCGGGACCAGACCGCGTTCCCTGCGGTCCGGACGGTCGCCAGGGCCCCGCCAACCTCGGGCTCCGGGGACCAGAGGGTGACGTCGTGGCCCGCGTCGCGGAGCAGGCGCGACTCCTCCTCGAGGACGCGGTTCTCCCCCGACGCGGCGCCGGAGAGGTAGCGAGAATGGAGCAGCAGGACGCGCACGGCGCCCGTTACCGGACGGTCGGCGACGGAACGAGCGTCCGATAGACGTCCCGCGCGCGGCCGCGGAGCTTTTCCGAGGCCGGATCCTCGAGCTCACGCCGAAGCCTCTGCTTACGCTCGTCGCGCTCCGCGGAGGGACGCGCCACGGTCGTCTCGGTGACGGCGCCGTATCGCTCGCGGTTCCGCTGCTCGATGAGCTCGAACACACGCTCCACGTTCGCGTCGTCGTGCTGAAACTCCGCGAAGGTCGTGCCGAACCTCGCGTTGACGTCGCGGATCACGCGGCCGAAGTCGCTCGTCACGTCCGCGAAGTCCGCCATCACGACCCGGTCCCGGAGCGGCACCACCGCATCGTAGAACCGGAACCAGTTCGCGAGCGATTGCTTCGCCGTGATGCCGGGCTCGCGGACCATGTGGGAGAGAACCGACTCGTCCGGATCGCGGATCAGAACGAGCGCCGGGATGCCCATCCGCACCGCCGCCACGATCTGCGCGGCCGCGTGGAGATGGTGCGCGAGCTTGACGGGCTGAGGCTGGGCCACCTCG
>JBJMLP010000209.1:0-3319 GCA_045805245.1 Actinomycetota bacterium
GCCTTCAGGTCCGGGTAGTTCTCTGCGACCGCGAACAGCTGGCGGAGCGCGGCGACGAAGGGGCCCTCCGCGGCGGCCTGCTCCGCAGGTGAGCCGGTCGCGCCCGCCGCCATGGAACGGGTGCGCGCCACCTCCTCGAAAACGCCGGTCTCATGGCTGGCGTAGCCCTTCACCGTTTCCACGAGGTTGGGGATGAGGTCGTATCTCCGCTTGAGCTCGGTGTCGATGTTCGCCCACGCGTCGCGGATCAGGTTCCGCTGGCTGACGAATCGGTTGTAGGAAGCCACCAGCGCGATCGCGATGACCACGACGATGGCGACGAGGATGAGCAACCACCACATCGGGAACTCCTCTCCGCGGCCGGAGGAGAGCCTATCGGGACCCGTCCACCCCGTACAGCTCGGAGACGACGCGAGGGATGTGGTCCGCGAAGCCTCGGAGCGTTCCGAGCAGCGGGATCAGCTCCTGCGGACGCACCAGCTTCCGGTAGCAGAGCACCCAGCATCCCGCGACCTCGAAGGTCCATCCGCGGCCCTGCGCGAGCAGCCACGACATCATCCGCGCGTCGACGAACGCGGTCGCGAAGCGATCGTCCTCGCACGACACCTTGAACGCCCGCTGGAACTGCTCGGACTCGAAGGGAACCTGATGCTCGAGCATGCGGTCGGCCGCGCGGGCGACGGGGTTCTCGGCGCGGATCGCGATCGTCTGGCACCACGCCGGGAATTGCGTGACCGCGCAGGAGTACCAGGTCGTGCTCGAGGACCGGCCTTCGTTCCGGGTGATCGCGAGATCGAACTCCTGGAGGTCGATGCCGCCCCATCTCCCGGCGAGGACGTTGCGGAAACGCTGCTTGTCGCCCTGCGACAGAAGCGGAAGCGGCAGCACCCGGACGTCCATCGGCACGGCGGTGGAGTAGGACAGACCGAACTGGGTCGCCATCGTCCGGAGCGCCGCGTTCCGACGGAGGCCACCGATCGCGAACGCGGCGAACGCCGTGCAGACGACCGCGAGCCCGAGGAGGAGCACCCACCCCATGCCGGAGATATCGAACGAGGCGGCGCGCCGGTTGAGCGCCGGCCGACGAAGCCGCTATGAGGGCTCGACGATCGGGGGCGCTTCTGACTGGATTCGCACCGCAGACTCGTCGGCATCTCCGCCCTCCGTCGTGGACGACCCTCGCAACCGGAGCGCGATCCAAAGCGCGATCCCGCATCCGACGTTGATCAGCCCACCGACCACGTAGGTAGGGCGCCACCCGACCGCACCCACGATGAAGCCCGAGACCGAGAACGCGAGCAGGGTCGCGAGCGCGTTCAGCCCCGACATGCCTGCGAAGACCCGCCCGCGGATCGCGTCGTGCGTCTGCCGCTGGACGATGCCGGCGTAGCCCAGGAAGGAGAACGCATCGCTCCACGCGTACAGGAACGAGAACACTGGAACGAGCACGAATACCGGAGAGACGCCGATCAGCCCGAGGAACAATCCGAAGAACAGGATCCCGCCCACCGCGGCGGCAGGCTCCCACCTCTCGCGCACGACGCGGGCCGCGATCACCGCGCCGGCGAACCCTCCCGCTCCCCATGCCGTATTCATGACGCCGTACCCCAGGCCTCCGACTCCGAAGTCGTGGATCAGGGGAAGCTCCGCCACGAGAGAGATCTCCGCGGCGAGGAACGTCACTGCGCCCACGACTGCCAGCGCGAGGATCACCGGCGTTCGGCGGATGAATCGCAGGCCCTCCCACACACCTTCCGTCTGACCGGTCGGTTCCGCAGTCGAATGGAAAGCTCCGGAGATACGCGCGACAACGACCGCGGAGGCCAAGAAGGACACCGCGTTCAACGCGAACACCGAACCGGCACCGGCGAACGCATACAGCGCTCCGCCGAGAGCCGGGCCGATCAACGTTCCGAGGCGAAAGGCGGCACTCACGGTGCCGTTCGCCCAGGAAAGTTCGTCCTCTCCGACGAGGTTGGGTACCGCCGCAATCGCGGCCGGCCCCGCGGGGAGATCGACGAGCGCCGCCAGCGATCCGAGGGCGATGAGCCAGACCGGCTCCCTGGTCGCGACCATCGCGACGTACGCGGCTCCGGAAAGAAGCGCGCAGACAACGATCACCCTGCGTCGATCGAAGCGATCCGCGACCATCCCCGCGACCGGAGAGAGGAATCCCTTCGGCGCCTGGATGAAGAAGAAGCTCGCCGACAGCCAGATCGTGGAGTGCGTCTCGGCGAAGACGAGCAATGAAAGGGCGACCGACGCGGCCCAATCTCCGGTGCCGGAAACTCCGGTCGCGAAAGCGAGGCGCCGGATCCTTCCGCGTGCGGTTCGCCCGCCGTTCCCTTCCACCTGTCGAGTCTATGCGGGAGGCTTCACCGTCCCGGACGGGACGACGGGGGACGGTGAAGGGATATCAGGATGTTTGGCGCGCCGGCCCGCGACTAGCGCGCGACCGAGAAGGTGAGCCCTCCCTCGGCCGCGTCGATGCGAACCGTGTCGCCATCCTTGATCTCCCCGGAGAGAAGCTTCAGCGCCAGCTGGTCCTGGATCTCCTTCTGGATCAGTCGCTTGAGCGGCCGCGCGCCGAACGCCGGGTCGTAGCCCTTGTTCGCGACGTACTCGCGGGCGGCGTCGGTCAGATCGAGCGTGAGCTTGCGTTCGGCCACGCGCTGCTGAAGCTGGTGCAGCTGGATGTCCACGATCTGGGCGATCTCCTCGCGGCCGAGCGGCTGGAACACGATGATCTCGTCCACCCGGTTCACGAACTCCGGCCGGAAGTGCGAGTACACCTCATCCATCACCTTGCTCCGGCGATCCTCGGGCGAGTCCGACGCCGCGAAGAGGTGGCTTCCGAGGTTCGAGGTCATGATCACCACCGCGTTGCGGAAGTCGACCGTCCTCCCCTGTCCGTCCGTCAGGCGCCCGTCGTCCAGCAGCTGGAGCAGGACGTTGAACGCGTCCTGGTGCGCCTTCTCGATCTCGTCCAACAACACGACGGAATACGGCCGGCGGCGAACTGCCTCCGTGAGCTGGCCGCCCTCCTCGTAGCCGACGTAGCCCGGCGGAGCGCCGACCAGCCGCGACACGGCGTGTCGCTCCTGGTACTCGCTCATGTCGATGCGGACCATCGCCCGCTCGTCGTCGAACAGGAAGTCCGCGAGCGCCCGGGCGAGCTCGGTCTTTCCGACGCCTGTGGGTCCGAGGAAGATGAACGAGCCGATCGGCCGGTTGGGATCCTGCAAGCCGGCGCGCGAGCGTCGCACGGCGTTGGCCACGGCGTGCACCGCCTCGTCCTGGCCGATCACCCGCTCCGCCA
>JBJMLP010000210.1:0-20180 GCA_045805245.1 Actinomycetota bacterium
GATGGTTTGGGCGATAGCGTCCGCCGTGCTTTGGGCGCGGGGGAGCGGAGATGCATAAAAGGCGTCAACCGGATAACGGGTCGCCAATTGCTTCAGTTGCTGCGCCGTTGCCAACACCTGCTGGCGCCCTCGCTCCGTCAACGCCGCCGACCTTGACTCGCCGTTCAAACTCGTGCCATCCTGAGGTTCTTCCGTGCCTGGAGGGGCCGACGCGCGCGGAGAGCGAGGGCGCTAGAGTTCGGTCCCCAACGATCTTCGAAAGGGACGCTCGCTATGGCCAACACCCACGACGCCATCGTCATCGGCGGCGGACACAATGGACTGATCGCCGGCGCCTATCTCTCTCGCGCCGGAGCGCGCACCGTCGTGCTGGAGGCGCGGAACAAGACCGGAGGCGCCGCCGACACGAGCGCGCCGTTCAAGGACCGCCCCGACATCAACGTCACGACCTACTCCTACGTGATGAGCCTGATGCCGCCGACGATCCTCCGCGATCTGTCGCTCGAGAAGCACGGCTACAAGGTCTTTCCGATGGGGCCCTACTACCAGGCGTTCCCGGACGGCGGCGCGATCACGCTGTACGCCGACGACGCGCAGAAGAACTACGAGAGCGTCTCCAAGTTCTCCAAGAAGGACGCGGAGACGCTTCCGAAATGGGACGAGTGGCTCGCGGGCGTCGCAAAGGTGCTCGGGCCGCTCCTCCTCGAGGTCCCGCCCAAGCTCGGCTCGATGAAGCCGGGCGACCTCATCGACGCGCTGAAGGTCGGCTGGCAGGCCCGAGGTCTCGGCGTTCGCGGTGTCGGAGACGTGACCCGGCTGTTCACGATGAGCGTGACGGATCTGCTCGACGACTGGTTCGAATCCGACGCCGTCAAGGCGGCGCTCACGATCAACGGCGTGATCGGCACCTGGGCGGGTCCGGACGAGCCGGGAACCGCGTACGTGATGCTCCACCACTCGATCGGAGACGTCGGCGACGGACATCTCGGCAGCTGGGGCTTTCCGGAGGGCGGGATGGGCGCGGTCTCCACCGCGTGCCGCCGTGCGGCGGAGTCGTTCGGCACCGAGATCCGCACGAACGCGAAGGTGAAGAAGGTGCTCCTGAAGAACGGGCGCGCCGTCGGCGTCGCACTCGAGAACGGTGAGGAGCTCCGCGCGCCGACGATCGTCACGACGGTGCATCCCAAGATCGCCTTCCTCGAGCACCTCGACGCGAGCGAGCTCCCGAGCGACTTCGTTCGCGACATCGAGAACTGGAAGACGCGAAGCGGCGTCGTGAAGATCAACGTCGCGATCTCCGAGCTGCCGGACTTCACGGCGAACCCCGGAACGAACCGACAGGACCACCACACGGGCTCCGTGGAGCTCATCCACTCGCCGGCGTACGCCGAGCGCGCGTTCCAGGACGCGAAGAGCGGCAAGGGCGCGGAGCGGCCGTTCGTCGACGGCACGATCCCGACGACGTGGGACAAGACGCTCGCGCCGGAAGGTGTGCACATCTTCTCGATGTTCACCCAGTGGTGCCCGCACGAGTGGTCGAAGGAGCCCCATCGCGACGAGCTGGAGCAGTACGCGGACCGCGTGATCGACGGGTACAACGAGCTCGCGCCGAACTTCAAGGCCTCGGTGATCGACCGCCAGGTGATCGGGCCGTACGACATGGAACAGGAGCTCGGCCTGATCGGCGGGAACATCTTCCACGGAGAGCTTTCCGCGGACCAGCTGTTCCACATGCGGCCGGCTCCCGGATACGCGGACTACCGCACGCCGATCAAGGGGCTGTACCAAGCGAGCTCCGGAACGCACGCGGGTGGCGGGGTGAACGGGATCCCCGCGTACAACGCGGTGCGCCAGGTCATGAAGGATCGCAAGCGCTCGAAGCGGAGCATCGCCAAGAAGTGAGCTCTGCGGCTCCGGCCGGCGTCGCGGATCTGCGTCCGCTCCTCGAAGCCCGCTCCGTCGCGGTCGTCGGCGCGAGCGTGCGTTCCGCCTCCCTCGGGGAGGCGATGATGATCGAGCTGACGCGAGGGTTCGACGGCGAGATCTATCCGGTGAATCCGAAGTACGAGGAGATGTTCGACCGGCGGTGCTATCCGTCGCTGGCGGAGCTTCCGGAGCCTCCCGATCTGGTGATCCTCGGCGTCGCCACCGGCCGCCAGGAGGAGCAGCTCCGCTACGCCGCGGAGGCCGGTGCGCGGTCCGCGGTGATCTTCTCGAGCCTGTACGAGGCTCCGGCCGAGGGGGTGACGCCTCTGCCGCAGCGGATGGCGGCGATCGCGCGCGCCGCCGGCATGGTGATCTGCGGCGCGAACGGCATGGGGTTCCTCAACGTGGAGAAGCGTCTGCGCGCGACGGGATTCGCGATGCCACCGGAGATGGAGCCCGGTCCGATCGCGTTCATCTCCCATTCCGGCTCGGCGTTCTCCGCGATGGCGTGGAACCACCGCGTCTTGAAGTTCAACGTGCTGATCTCCGCGGGGCAGGAGCTCACGACGACCGCGGCGGACTATCTCCGGTACGCGCTGTCGCTGGAGTCGACGACGGTCGTCGGCATGCTGATCGAGACGGTGCGGGACGCGGCGTCTTTCCGCGCCGGCCTGGAGACCGCCGCGGAGCGCGACATCCCGATCCTCGCGCTGAAGGTAGGGCGGACCGCGGTCTCGAAGCGGCTCGTGACGGCGCACTCCGGCGCGCTCGCGGGGGAGGACGGCGCGTACGAGGCCGTCTTCGACGCGTACGGCGTGCACCGCGTCCAGACGCTCGACGAGATGGCGGACGCGATGGAGCTGTTCGTTTCCGGCCGGCGCGCGCCGTCGGGTGGCCTCGCGTCCGTCCACGACTCCGGCGGAGAGCGCGCGATGTTCATCGATGCGGCGGCGGACGCGGGCGTGCGCTTCGCCGATCTCTCGGAGGAATCGACGAAGCGGCTGGAGGATGCGCTCGAGGAGGGCCTCGAGCCCGTGAACCCGCTCGATGCATGGGGAACCGGGATCGGCGCCGACGAGATCTTCCTCGGCGGGATGGAGGCGCTCCTGTCCGACGACGACACCGCCGCCCTCGCGTTCGTCGTTGACCTCACCAAGGAGGAGGATTCCGACGGCGGCTACCTCGGGATCGCGCGGACGACCTTCCAGAAGACGGACAAGCCGTTCATGGTGCTCTCCAACATGGCGGCGGCGGTCGATCCGGACGACGCGGCCTCGCTCCGCGCCGACGGCGTTCCCCTTCTGGAGGGAACCGACAGCGGCCTCGCCGCGATCCGGCATCTGTTCGACCATCGGGACTTCCGCGTGCGCGGCGCGTCCGAGCCACCCGCCGGGCCGGGCGAAGAGGTTCGTTCCCGCTGGCGCGACCGCCTCGCTTCAGGGGAGGGGATGTCCGAGCTCGAGGCGCTGCGGCTGCTCTCCGACTACGGCGTGCCGGTGGTGAAGGCCGAAGGAGCGGAAGGCGAGGTGGAGGCGACCCGGGCCGCACACCGTCTCCGTTGGCCGGTGGCCGTGAAGACCGTCGCGCCCGGCATCCAACACAAGTCCGACGCCGACGGCGTCCGGCTCAACGTCGGAACACCCGAGCAGATGAAGGCGGTGCTCCGCGACTTCACGCACCGGCTGGGTTCCTCCGAGGTCGTCGTGGCGGAGATGTCAGCATCCGGAGTGGAGCTCGCGCTCGGTGTCGTCCGCGACGCCCAGTTCGGACCGCTCGTGCTGGTGGCGGCGGGCGGCGTGCTCGTGGAGATCCTCGCCGACCGCCGGCTCGCGCTTCCGCCGCTTGACGTCTCGCGGGCGCGGATGTTGCTCGACCGGCTCGCGATCCGGCCGCTCCTCGACGGCGTCCGCGGAGCGCTGGCCGCCGACGTCGACGCCGTCGCGAACGCGATCGCTGCGCTCTCGGTCCTTGCCGCTGAGCTCGGAGATCTCCTCGACGCGGTGGACGTGAACCCACTGATCGCCGGTCCCGAGGGCTGCGTCGCGGTCGACGCACTCGTCATCCCGCGCACACAGGCGTAGACGAAGAGACGCCTAGCGTTCGTACCAGTCGCGTTCGAGATCGAAAGCGGCCCGATCTACGGCAGCACTGCTTGAAAGCGGCGGCCGGATCCGCACGGGCAGGGGTTGGTCGTCGCCGAGTTTCTCGGCAAGTTCCTTGTCGCCGTGGACGATGCGCTTCCGACTTTGGGCGTAGGACGCGGCGTCTCCGCGAGTGACCATCCGTAAACTGCGCGCGTGGAGATCCTCTTCCTCGGCGGAACGAACTTCCTCGGCCGGCACGCGGTGGGGGTCGCGCTCGAGCGCGGGCATGACGTCACGCTCTTCCACCGAGGTTCGCGTTCCGACGATCCGTTCCCCGAGACGCAACATCTCCACGGAGATCGAGACGGCGGTCTCGCGGTCCTTCAGGGACGCACGTGGGACGCCGTCGTCGACACGAGCGGCTACGTTCCGCGGGTCGTGCGGCAGTCAGTCGAGCTCCTGGCCGATGCCGTGGAGCACTACACCTTCGTCTCAACCTGTTCCGTCTACTCCGACCTCGGGTCCGAGCGCGTGGCGGAGGATGGAAAGCTCCACGAGGCACCATCGGACTCCGAGGACGTCTCGGAGCACTACGGCGGTCTCAAGGTCGGATGCGAACGGGTCGTGGAGGAAGGCTTCGCCGGGCGCGCGTTCATCCCGCGGCCCGGCTTGATCGTCGGTCCCTACGATCCGACCGACCGCTTCACCTACTGGGTGCGGCGGATCGCCGACGGCGGCCGCGTGCTCGCGCCCGGCTCTCCGGACGCGGAGACGGAGCTGATCGACGCGCGCGACCTCGCAACCTGGATGCTCGACATGGTGGGGCGGCGTGCGACCGGCATCTACAACGCGGTGGGACCGAACCGCGTCCTCACGATGGGGGAGATACTCGAGACCTGTCGCACCGCAGCGGGCTCCGACGCGGAGCTCGTGTGGGTCGACGAGCAGTTCCTCCTCGGAAACGGCGTGCAGCCGTGGACCGAGCTTCCGGTCTGGTTGCCCTCCAACGATCCCGAGGCCGGAGGCTTCTCCACCTTCGACGCGTCGAACGCGATCGAATCGGGACTGAGGTTCCGCCCGCTGATCGAGACCGCGCGCGACACGCTGGCATGGCATCACGACGTGATGAACGGCGAGCCCGCGCGCGGTGGCGCCATCTCCAGGGAGCGGGAGGAGGAGCTCCTCGCGGCGTGGGAGGGCTGAGCGAGTCGACGGGCCGCGTCGTGGTCGACCGCATCGCCGCGGAGGAGTGGATCCGTTCATCCATCGCACGCGCCGGCCGGATCGAGACGGAGCATGAGGAGCCGTGGGCGACCGTACTCCGCATTCCGATCGCTGACGGTGCGGCCTGGTTCAAGGCGTGCGCGCCCGTCCAGGCTTTCGAGCCGCGGCACACGGCCAAGCTCTTCGAGCGCTGGCCCGATCGCCTTCCGGAGGTCGTCGCGTACGACGAGGACCGCGCTTGGCTCCTGCTTGCCGACGCCGGAACGTCGCTCGACGCGTTCGGCAACCCGCCGGAGGCCTGGCTGCAGATCCTTCCGCGGTACGCAGAGCTCCAACGCGGAGAGGTATCGCACGTTGACGATCACCTCGCGCACGGCGTTCCCGACCGGCGGCTCGCGCAACTTCCTGCCGGCTACCAAGCGCTCCTTCAGCTCGATCTTCCTCTCGAGCGGCACGAGGTCGACCACCTACGGAAGTTCCGACCGCATTTCGCTGAGCAATGCCGCGAGCTGGCGGCGGCCGGGGTGCCCGAGTCCGTCCAGCACGACGACCTTCACTGCTGGAACCTGTACCGACACGAAACGCGTCTCCGCATCCTCGACTGGGGCGACGCGTCGATCTCCCACCCGTTCGCGTCGCTGGTCGTGACGTTCCGGTTCCTGGAGGAGATCACGATGCTGCCGGCGGGCGATCCCTGGTTCGCGCGGCTGAGAGACGCCTACCTCGAACCGTGGGGACGAGGCCTCATCGACGTCTTCGACCTCGCGTATCGCGTCGGCAGCTTCGCGCGCGCGATCGCCTACATCCCGGTGCGTGCCGCGATGCCGAAGCAGGCGCTCGCCGAATTCGACACGGATCTCGCGGTCGTGCTGCGGCGGGCGATCGCACAGATCCGGGCCTGAGCGGAGCTACTCGCCCAGCCCGGGTCTGGCGCCCTTCGGCCAGGCCCTGTAGTGCTTCGGGAAGGTGAACCCGTCTCCCGCCACGGGGATCTTCGGGTACGGGTTTCCGGGCGGCTTCCGCGGGTTCTTCTTGAAGTCGAAGACGTGCTCGAAGTTGTGCGTGTTCTTGATCCGGTCGGTCAGGTACGGCAAGCCCCAGTTGTCGGAGATGAACCGGAGCGGCGTGGAGAACTCTCCCTGCGCGTGATCGACGTACCCCTTGGCGGCGAACGGAGAGAGGGTCAGCAGAGGCACGCGGAACCCCAGGCCGACGTCGTCAACCTGCTCCGGCATCACGTGATCGTAGAAGCCGCCCCACTCGTCCCACGTGACGAAGATCGCAGTATGCGCCCACATCGGGCTCGCCATCAGGGCGTTGACGATGTCGGTGACCCAGTTGTGCGAGAAGGCGGAGTTCCACGGCGGGTGATCCGACTGCTCGAACCTCGGTGTGATCCACGTGACGGAGGGAAGCGCGCCCTTCTTGATGTCGGTCACGATGTTGTCCACCGATCGCGTGTGCTCGTGGAACATGTCTCCGTGGAAGACGGGCCCGATCGCGTTGTACGCGTTCCAGAAGTAGCCGCTCTGGTCCGGATCCGCCGCGTAGATCGCCCAGTCGACGCCCTGTTCGGAGAGTTGCTCGCCGACGGTCTTGAAGTCGAAGCAGGTGCTGTGCTTGTTCAGGTTCCCCTGTTCGTCCTTGGTGAAGATGAACACGCCGTCGCCGTACGCGTCGCAGCCCCAGCTCTTGATGTCGCCGGTCGGGGAGCGCTTCACCTTGATGTTCTCCGGGTTGTCGATCGTGCCGCCCGACTGGCCGGAGATGAAGAACAGGTGGTTCGGGTGCGAGGGCCCGAGCGCGGAGGCGAAGAAGTGGTCGGAGAGGACGTAGTCGTCGGCCCAGCGCCAATAGTTCGGCAGGTCCCGTCGGTCGAACTGCGTGTAGGAATAGAACTGGCCGTATGCCCCTCCGGCGAACCCGTTCAGCTGTCCTCCGTTCAGGCAGTTGATCGCCGCGGCATGATCGTGCGGAAGGTCGCCGGAGAGCCACTGCGGGCACGGTCCGAGCGGAACCTCCTGCCCGTAATCGTTGCCGACCGTCGTGCCGTTCGAACCCTTCCCGTACTTGCCGAAGAGGTTGTCGAAGCTCCGGTTCTCGAGCATCAGGTACACGACGCGCTGGATCGGCCACTGCGTGTCGACCGCGGGAGCCGCTCCGGTCGGAACGATCTTCTTCGGCATGGGATTGCTGCCGGTGCACGCGACGAGGACGCTTCCTGCGAACGCCATGGACGAGCGCGTGAGGAACTGGCGGCGGGACATGCGGGGGTGATCAGCTGGCACGGGTCATCACCCTACCAATCGACCTTTCCGAAGGTATGCTGCGCGTTCTGAAATTCCCTCCGCTCGGAGCTCGGTGCATGCGCAGGCTCGTTCCTCTCCTTCTTCTTGCAGCGCTCGCCGCGTCCGCGTGCAAGTCCGATGGCGAGACCGCACAGGCCGGAACACCGACGACGGCACCTGCCGCGACAACGAACCCGACCCCGAAGGCGACTCCGCCGACGAACGTCAAGCCGCCGAAGCCGCCCGCCAAACAGCCGCCGACGTCCGGCCCGAAGAGTTCGTCGTGCATCAACGGTTGGATCACTCCGGCTCCCGGGTCGGCGCTCTACGAGGAGCCGCTTCGCCTCATCGTGCACGACGAGCACGTGCGCGGACCCGTCGTCCTCACCGACATGCGCTACTTCGTGGGCGGGGAGTCTCCGCCCCCCTCGCCGCCGAAGGGTTACCTCTCCGACATCAAGCGGTGGTACGTGAAGCTCTGGGCGCGGCGCGACCCGGCGTTCCAGGGCCGGTTCCTCGTGGAATCGCGCGTGTTCGGCTCCGGGATCGCCGCCGTCGCGCCGTACCGGACCGAGGGCTTCCGGTCGCCTGACTGGAAAGGGTTCCAGTACGACAGCGCGAACCCGCGGCCGCGCTACGTCCCCGGACTCCCGGGACGCTGGAGCGGCACGGAGTACGACTTCGTCAAGGGTGGGGAGGGCCTCGATTTCCCCGGGCTGCCCTCGACGCTCGCCGGTTGTCTGAACGGAACCTGAGACGGATCAGCGCCAGCCGGTGAACAGCTCCGCGCCGCGCTTGCGGAGCTCGTTGCCGATGACCATCCGCTGGATCTCCGAGGTCCCCTCCCAGATGCGGTCCACGCGGAGCTCGCGGTACATCCGCTCCACCGGCTGCTCGCGCATGTAGCCGCGCCCGCCGAAGATCTGCACCGCACGGTCGATGACCCTCCCCGCGGTCTCGGAGCAGACGAGCTTCACGGCCGAGGCCATCGCATGGACCTCTTTCCGCTCGAGCGCGCCTGACGACGCCTCCGCGACCACGCGGTAGAGGAGCGACTTCGCAGCCGCGATCTCCGCGGCCATGTCGGCCAGCATGAACTCCACGGCCTGGAACTTCGCGATCGACTGCCCGAACTGGACGCGCTCCTCCGCGAACGCGAGGGAGAGCTCCAGCGCCCTCGTGGAGGCGCCCATCGTGCGCGCGCCGATCATCAGGCGCTCCTCCACGAACCAGTCCTTCGTCAGGTCGAAGCCGGCGCCGACGTCGCCGAGCACCGCGTCCTCGCCCAGCCGGACGTCCTCGAAGGCGAAGATCGGATGCTCGAACACGAACGTGTGCATGTACTTCGGCGTCCTCACGAGCCGAACGCCGGGAAGGTCCTTGTCGACCAGGAACACGGTCGCCTTGGCCGGGTCGCCGTCGACGTGCGCATGGACGAGGAAGAAGTCCGCGATGTCGCCGGAGGTGACGTGCCACTTCTCACCGTTCAGGAGCCAGCCGTCGCCGTCGCGGACGGCCGTCGTCTCCACCATCGTCGGGTCGGAGCCTGCGTTCTCCTCGGTGATCGCGTAGGCGTCTCGCCGCTCGCCGCGGCAGGCGGGCCGCAGGTAGCGGTCCTTCTGCGGTTCGGTTGCGGCGCGGAGCGGGATCGCCGGCCGCCAAGGGATGTCCCAGAGGGCGCCGGTCGCGCGTCCCCATTGCTCCTCGACCAGCATCTGCTGGAACAGGGAGAACCCCTGGCCGCCGTCCTCGCGGGAGTGGTTGATCGCGGAAAAGCCTTCCTCGAGCGTGGCCCCCTTTGCTTTCGCCGAGCTCTCCGCGGTGAGGCCGTCGTTGTCCTCGCACTCCTGCTCGAGCGGGATCAGCTCCCGCTCCGTGAACGCGCGGGCGCGGTCGCGGAGGGCCCGCTCCTCCTCGCTCAGTCGCATCTCCACGGCGGTTGTCGTCCCCTCCATCCTTCGAGGCGGGCCAGTCTAGGCTCTAGGCCGTGGCCGGTTTCCCGGCGGGCGAGGGGCGGAGGATGCGATGACGCGAACGGTCTTCACCGGAGGGCGAGTCTTCGACGGCACCGGCGCCGAGCCGGCCGACGCCGACATCGCGATCGAGAACGGCCGGATCCTCGAGGTCGGTCCCAGCCTCGAGGGCGACGAGCAGGTCGACCTTCGCGGAAGGGCCGTGCTTCCCGGCCTCTTCGACTGTCACGACCACGTGATGTTCAGCCACATCGACTTCATGAAGACGATGGAGGAGCCGTTCTCCTACAAGTTCTTCGATGCCGCCCGGAACCTCGCCGCCACGCTCCGGATCGGGATCACGACGATCCGCGATGCCGGGGGCGCCGACATGGGCGTGCGCCAGGCTGTAGAGGACGGCCTGATCCGCGGGCCGCGGATGCAGATCTCCCTCGCGATGATCAGTCAGACCGGAGGACACGGCGACTCGTGGATGCCGTGCGGGGGCAACATGCCGATCTTCCTGCCGTACCCCGGGATGCCGGACGGCCTGGTCGACGGACCGGACGAGATGCGCAAGATGGTGCGCGAGCTGATCCGCGACGGGGCCGACGTTCTCAAGGTCGCGACGAGCGGCGGCGTCCTCTCTCCGCGCGACGATCCGCAGCATCCGCATCTCCGTCCCGAGGAGCTGGAGGTTCTGGTCACGGAGGCCACGGCTGCCGGTCGCTGGGTGATGGCGCACTCGCACGGTGCGGAAGCGACGAAGCAAGCCGTGCGCGCGGGCATCCGTTCGATCGAGCACGGCACCTACCTCGACGACGAGGCGGTGGAGCTGATGGCGGCGAACGGGACGTACCTCGTCCCGACGCTCCTCGCGAGCATCGCGGTGCTCGAGGCGGTCGAGTCGGGTGTTCAGCTCCCCGAGGCGGTGCTGGAGAAGGAGCGCGCGCTGATCGGCGTTCCGGAGGCGTCGTTCCGCCGTGCGCTCGACGCCGGCGTCAAGGTGGCGATGGGAACCGACACCGGAGTCTCTCCGCACGGGCAGAACCTCCGCGAGCTGGAGCTGATGGTGGAGTACGGGATGACCCCGACGCAGGCGCTCGTCGCGACCACGAAGACCGCGGCGGAGCTGATGGGCGTCGACGACCGGCTCGGAACGCTCGAGCCCGGCAAGATCGCCGACGTCGTCGTCGTGGAGGGAGATCCGCTCGACGTCTCCAAGATGGGCGAGCGCATCGTGACGGTCTACAAGGACGGCGAGCCCGCGTTCGGGTGAGGCACTTCGGCGGCTCCGGAAGACGGCGCTTCTCCGGCTATGTACGGCGCGCCCGTGGGGTTCTGCTCGGGCTTCGGGTGGATCGGGCCGGCTCGGGCCTCATGGCGGAGGGCCACATCCGGATCGACCGTCAGGCTCCGCGCACGCGGATCGTCCTGGCCGACCGCGTTCGCCTCCGCCGGGGCGTGGCGTTCTATCTCCGCGCCGAGGGTGCCATCGTGGAGATCGGTCGCAGCACCTATCTGAACCGGCGCACGGAGATCTTCTGCTCGCGACGCGTTCGGATCGGAGCGGACTGCGCGATCGCCTGGGACGTCCTGATCACCGACAGCGACCAGCATTCGATCGACGGACATGATCCCGTCTCGCCGGTCGAGATCGGCGATCACGTCTGGATCGGTGCCGGCGCGAAGATCCTCAAGGGAGTGACGATCGGGGAGGGGGGCGTCGTCGCAGCGGGATCCGTCGTGTCGCACGACGTTCCGGCGGGCGCTCTCGTCGGAGGTGTGCCCGCGGCGACGATCCGTGACCACGTCGAGTGGAGCTGACGACGCTACGGTCCGAGGTTGTAGCCGAGTTTCCGCGGCAGCCCCGCAAGGAATGAGGTCACGGTTCCGGCGCTCTTGCCCGCGTCCTCTCGGCGGTCTTTCCGAGCCGTCGCGCGCGTGACGACGCGAGCTCCCGGAGCTTTCAGAAACTGCGGCGGGAACCGCTGAGGTCCCGCATCGACGATCGCGAGCTTCGTGAAACGGTCCTCCGCTTCGAGCGCGAGTCCGGAGAGGATCCGGCCTCCGAGGAAACACGGACCGACGCCGTTCCCCGTGTAGCCGAGCCCGTAGTGGACGTTCCCCGGGCACATCGTTCCGAAGAAGGGGAGATGCTCGGCGGCGATGTCGATCGGGCCTCCCCATCCCGCCTCGATCGGCACGTCGCGGAACGGCGGAAACATCCGATGAAGGTCGTTCACGAGCTGACGGAGCGCGATCGGGTCGTAGGCGAACAGCGGACCGATGGAAGCCTCCGACCGGGGATTCCGCGCCGCGCCGCCGAACGCGATGCGGCCGTCGGGCGTGGTCCGGAGGTAGTGCAGCGCCGCCCGGAAGTCGTAGATGCCCTCTCCGCCGGTCCAGCCGATCTCCTCGAGGCGCTCGGGAGCCGGCGCGGTCAGAACGATCGAGCTTCCTCGAACGACCAGCGCGCGTCGGAAGCGTTTCCACGCGATGCCCCACGCGTTCACGCCGAGGATCGCGCGTCCTGCCGTCACGACGCCGTTCGGCGTCTCCGCGGTCGCCGGTGGGCCGGCCTGGAAACGGCGCACGGGGGTGTTTTCGAAGATGCGCACGCCGCGTTCGAGCAGCACGCGCCGGAGTCCACGCGCGAGCCTCGCGGGTTGCACGCCCGCGGTGTTCGGCGTGTAGATCCCGCCGCCGAAGATCGGGGAGCGACACCTCGCCTGCACTTCCGCGGAGGAGAGCTCGACGTATTCGTCCCCGGCTCCGAGACGCTGCGCGGTCTCCACCGACCCGCGCCAGCGGCCCTCTTGGGCGGGCGAGCTCGCGACTCCGAGGTCGCCCCCTCGCCGGTACCAGATGTCGACGGCGTGGCGCTCCGCCCAGGCGGGGATCTCGTCGACGCTCTCGATCGCGGTCCGGCAGGTCTCCTTCGCCCTCGCCTCGCCGTGCATCTCGGCGAGAAGACCGAGCTCGTCCCAGAACCCGTAGAGGAAGCCTCCGTTCCGTCCGCTCGGGCCTCCGCCGCAGATGTCCTGCTCCAGGAGGACGACCTCGGTGGACGGGTCGCGTTCCTTCAGGAAATAGGCGCTCCACATGCCCGTGTAGCCACCGCCGACGACGACGACGTCCGCCTTCTCGCGTCCGCGGAGCGCAGGAGCCGGCTCGCCGGGATCGGCGGCCAGCGCCTCGCGCAGCCACCAGCTCCGTGCCGCTCTCGGAGGGATCGTTGCCGGCATGGCGGCATTCTGCCCGTTCGCGCACCTTGGTATCGTTCGAGCTTCGAGCTGAGCAGAGATTCAGCCCCCGAGTCAGCGAGGTCCTTCCCATGAGCGACGACATCGGACGTTCCCGCAGCCGCGAGGTGACGGAGGGGCCCGAGCGCGCTCCGGCCCGGGCGATGCTCCGCGCCGTCGGGCTCTCCGAGGAGGACATGGGCAAGCCCCAGGTGGGCGTCGCCTCCTCCTGGAACGAGGTGACGCCCTGCAACTATCACCTCGGACATCTCGCCTCGTTCGCGAAGGAGGGCGTCCGCGCGTCCGGCGGGGTGCCGATCGAGTTCACGACGATCGCCATCTCCGACGCGATCGCGATGGGACACGAGGGCATGCGCGCGTCGCTCATCTCCCGCGAGGTCATCGCCGACTCCGTGGAGCTCGTGATGCACGCCGAGCGCTTCGACGGCATGGTCACGATCGCCGGATGCGACAAGAGCCTGCCCGGGATGCTGATGGCGTCCGCGCGGTTGAACCTCCCGAGCGTGTTCCTCTACGGCGGCACGATCCTGCCGGGCGAGCTCGACGGAGAGGACATCACGATCCAGGACGTCTTCGAGGCCGTCGGCGCGAACGCGCGCGGAAAGATGTCCGACGAGCAGCTGACGCGCGTCGAGCGGAACGCGTGTCCCGGTGCGGGATCCTGCGCGGGGATGTACACGGCCAACACGATGGCCTGCGCCGCCGAGGCCCTCGGCATGTCGCTTCCGGGAACGGCGACGCCGCCGGCCGTCGACGCGAGGCGCGAGGTCGCCGCGCGTCACGCCGGAGAGGCGCTGCCCGGTCTGCTGGAGAAGAACCTGCGGCCGCGCGACATCATGACGAAGGAGGCCTTCGAGAACGCGATCGCGGTGACGATGGCGATCGCGGGCTCGACGAACGCGGTGCTCCATCTGCTCGCGATCGCGCGCGAGGCCCGCGTCGATCTCCAGCTCGCGGACTTCGACCGGATCGCACGGAAGGTTCCGCACATCGTGGACGTCCGCCCCGCCGGCAAGTTCGTGATGTCCGACCTCGACCGCGTCGGAGGCGTTCCCGTGCTGATGAAGGAGCTCCTGGGCGCCGGTCTGATCGACGGTGACCAGATGACGGTCACGGGCAGAACGGTCGCGGAGAACGTCGCCGACGCGGACCGACCCGACGGCGTCGTGATCCACGACATGGACGCGCCGCTCCATCCCTGGGGCGGAACGGCGATCCTCCACGGCTCACTCGCGCCCGAGGGCGCGGTGGTGAAGGCAGCCGGCGCGGAGGGCTCCGTGTTCCGCGGCCGCGCGCGGCCGTTCGACTCGGAGGAGGACGCCTTCAAGGCCGTTGCCAGTGGAAACATCGTCGCGGGCGACGTCGTCGTGATCCGGAACGAAGGTCCGAAGGGCGCCCCCGGCATGCCGGAGATGCTCGCGGTCACCGCTGCGGTGTTCGGCGCAGGCCTCGGCAAGGACGTCGCGCTCGTCACCGACGGACGCTTCAGCGGCGCGACGCACGGTTTCTGCGTCGGGCACGTCGCCCCCGAGGCGATCGTCGGCGGCCCGATCGGGCTCGTGGAGGAGGGCGACGAGATCGTCCTCGACGTGCAAGGCCGCACGATCGACCTGAACGTCGACGCCGCGGAGCTCGAGCGCCGTCGCGCGAACTGGACTCCGCGACCGCCGCGCTATGAGACCGGCGCGCTCGCGAAGTACGCGAAGCTCGTCTCCTCCGCGGCCCACGGAGCGGTGACGGGATGAGCCCGGGCGCGAACCCCGCGATCGAGAACCCCCAGTCGCTCGTCTGCCGCAACTGCGGCAAGGCGCATCCGGTCGAGCCGCTCTCCATCTGTGAGGACTGCTTCGGGCCGCTGGAGCCCTCCTACGACCTCGCGTCGATCCACGGCGAGGTGTTCCGCAAGCAGGTGGAGTCGGGGCCGCCGTCACTCTGGCGATACGAGGCGCTGCTTCCGGGCGGACCGGGCGTGGAACGTCAAGGCCTCGGCGCCGGCTTCACGCAGCTCCGGCGCGCAGAGAACCTCGGCAACCGGCTGGGCATCGAGCGGCTGTGGATCAAGGACGACACGTCGAATCCGACCGCGTCGTTCAAGGACCGGGTCGTCTCCGTGGCGCTCACGATGTCGACCGCGTTCGGGTTCGAGGCGGTCGCCTGCGCCTCCACCGGGAACCTCGCGAACGCCACGGCGGGACACGCTGCGAAGGCCGGCATCCCGGCGTACGTCTTCATCCCTCACGACCTGGAACGAGCGAAGGTGCTCGCCACGGCGGCGTACGGCGCGAACGTCATCGCGGTCGACGGCAACTACGACGACGTGAACCGTCTCTGCTCAGAGGTCGCGGAGACGCTTCCGTGGGCGTTCGTGAACGTGAACATGCGGCCCTTCTACGCGGAGGGCTCCAAGTCGCTCGGCTTCGAGACGGCGGAGCAGCTCGGTTGGAGGCTTCCGGATCACTGTGTCGTGCCGGTCGCCTCCGGCGCGCTGCTGACGCGGATCGACCGGGCGTTCTCGGAGCTCACCGACATCGGGGCGGTCGACGGAAAGCCCGTGCGGATCTCCGGGGCGCAGCCGGCGGGGTGCTCTCCGGTCGCGCAGGGGTTCGCTTCCGGCGGCGTCGAGGTCCGCCCGGTGCGGCCCGACACGATCGCGCGGTCACTCGCGATCGGCAATCCCGCTGACGGCTACTACGCGGTGGGAACGGCGCGTCGCACCGACGGCGTGATCGATGCCTGCGAGGAGGAGGAGATCGTCGAGGGCATCTCGCTCCTCGCCGAGACCGAGGGCGTCTTCGCCGAGACTGCCGGCGGCGTCACGATCGCGTGCCTGAAGCGGCTCCGCGAGCGTGGCCTGATCCGCGACGGCGAGGAGGTCGTCGCCTACATCACCGGGTCCGGCTTCAAGACGGTGGAGGCGCTGGAGGACCGCGTTCGGCCTCCGGTCTCCGTGAAGCCGTCGCTCGACGATTTCCTGTCGAAGCTGCCGGCGTAGCAGGGCGGTTTCGGCTCTCCGCAATCGGAAAGGCCCTGCTCAACCGGCGCGCGCAATAGGAATCGCCTTTCCCGTTGACGGTCCGTGCACCCCAGGTGTAGGAAGGGTCTCCCACAGGACCGAGGGGGTTCGCCTGTGACGCGCTCGCTGCTCCGGAAGCTCGTTCCGACGTCCGTCGTCCTCTGCACGATGGTCGCCGTCCTTTCCCCGTCGCTCGCCGGAGCCGCCGGCGGTGGCGGCTCGGCTCCGGCGCAGGTGCGCGTCAACCAGGTGGGATACGCCGTCGGGGCCTCCAAGCGGGCGTACCTCATGACCTCCGCGGCCGTCTCCGGCGCGACCTTCGCCGTCAAGGGCGGGGGCGCGACCGTTTTCTCCCACGCCGTTGGGGCGGATCTCGGTTCCTGGAGCGCGACCTACGGCCACGTCTACGCGCTCGACTTCACGGGAGTGACGACCGCGGGCACCTATTCGATCTCCGTGAGTGGAGGCGTCTCTGCGACCTCGCCCGCGTTCCGGATCGGCTCGGCGGCGAGCGTCTACGCGGCATCGATCTCCAACTCGCTCCACTTCTATCGGAACGAGCGCGACGGTCCGAACTACATCGCGTCGGACCTGCGAACCGCGCCGAGCCACCTCAACGACGAGAGCGCCATGACCTACTCGACGCCGAGCTACAACGCGGGCTCGGGCCGATTCTCCGGAGACCTCACGGCGCTCGGCAAGCGCGTCGATGCCTCCGGCGGATGGTGGGACGCGGGCGATTACCTGAAGTTCGTCCAGACCACGAGCTACACGGTCGCGGTGCTGCTCTCCGGCGTTCGTGACTTTCCGGCGCAGATGGGCTCGGGCGCGGGCGCGCGCAACTTCGGCGCGGAGGCGAAGTTCGGCGTGCAATGGCTCCTCAAGATGTGGAACGACCCGTCGCGCACGCTCTACTACCAGGTCGGCATCGGCACCGGGAACGGAAAGACGCTCGGCGATCACGACATCTGGCGGCTCCCGCAGGACGACGACAGCTTCGGTGGCTCGGACCCCGTGTACCGCTACGTCCGGAACCGGCCGGTGTTCCGCGCGGCTCCGCCCGGGTCCGAGATCAGTCCGAATCTCGCCGGACGAGACGCGGCCGTCTTCGCGGAATGCTTCCAGGTTTACAAGACGAGCGCTCCGGCGCTCGCGGCAAGATGCTTGACCGCCGCGGAACACATCTACGACCTCGCGGACACGAACCCGAGCGGCGACCTGCTGACCGTGATCCCGTTCAGCTTCTATCCGGAGGACGAGTGGCAGAGCGACCTCGAGCTCGGCGCGACCGAGCTCTCCTCGGCCGTTGCCTCGGGAGGGCTCCCCGCCGGACTCCCGCACACGGATGCTTCGTTCTACCTCCAGGCCGCTGCGCACTGGGCGCATGCGTACATGACCGGACCGTTCGACGCGGGGGACACGCTGAACCTCTACGACGTGAGCGGTCTCGCGCATTACGACCTGGTCCGCGCGATCCGGCAGGCGGGGAATCCGGGCGGGCTCGAGACCACGCCTGCGGCGCTGCTCGCCGACATGAAGAAGCAGCTCGACGGAGCCGTCGCGCAGGCGAACACGGATCCGTTCGGCTTCGGGTTCCCGTGGGACAACTACGACACGACCACGCACGGCGCGGGCCTTTCCGTGGAGGCGAGCGAATACGACGAGCTCACGGGAACGACGACCTACGCGCAGGATGCCGACCGCTGGCTCGCGAACATCCTCGGAGCGAACGCTTGGGGGACGTCGCTCATCGCCGGCGACGGCTCGACGTTCCCGAACTGCATGCAGCACCAGGTGACGAACATCGCGGGATCGCTGGACGGTTCGCCGCCGATCCTCGCCGGCGCGGCGGTCGAGGGACCGAACTCGTTCGCCGCTCGCGGCTCCTTGAGCGGCATGCGCGCCTGCCCGCCCGACGGAGTCGACAACTTCGCCCAGTTCAACGGACAGAGCGCGGTGTATCAGGACAACGTGGAGTCCTACTCCACCGTCGAGCCGGCGATCGATCTCACGGCGAGCTCGCCGCTGGCATTCGCGCGACAGGCCGCAGGTATCCGGTAGAAGAGGGGAGATCCGATGAAGGTGAGGTCCCGCATCGCCACGGTGGTCGTGAGCGCTTCGCTCCTGTTGGGCGCGGCGCCGCTCTGGACGGCTCCCGCACAGGTCGCGCACGCCGCCGGAGTTACGACCGTGGTCACGATCGGGTTCGACGACAGCAACGCGGACCAGTTCCAGGTTCTGAAGATGCTCGAGGCTCTCGGGATGCACGCGACGTTCTTCACGAACTCCGGTTTCGTGGGAACGCCGGATCACATGACGTGGGGGCAGCTCCATCAGCTCTACGCGGCGGGGAACGAGATCGCCGGCCACACGATCGACCACGCGAACATCAAGAAGTTGAAGACCGCGGCGGCGCGGCACGAGGTCTGCGACGACCGCGTCGCGATCTACGACCACGGTCTCAACCCGGTCTCTTTCGCGTATCCGTTCGGCAACCATGACGCGGACAGCGAGGCGATCGTCCAGGCGTGCGGCTACAACAGCGGTCGAACGGTCTCCGGTGTGGACGACCGCAAGACGTTCGGGGAAACGATCCCGCCGGCCGATCCGTACGCCACTCGCACGCCGCAGAATCCGAAGCAGGGCACAACGCTCCAGACGCTGGAGAGCTACGTCAAGGAGGCTGAGCAGAACGGCGGCGGCTGGGTGCAGTACGTGTTCCACCACGTCTGCGCCAACAACTGCGATCCGTACTCGCTCCCGCCGGGAGAGCTGAACAGCTTCCTGAGGTGGCTCTCGACGCGCGCCGCGAACGGAACGGTGGTGGAGACGACCGCACAGGTGATCGGAGGACCCGTGCAACCTCCGGTCCCCGCATAGAGAGATCCGAAAGAGAGCCGGCCGGCTCGGTTCCCGCGGGAACCGCGCCGGCCGGCCGTATCTTCGAGGCGCCCGAACTTCAGCCGGTCACCTTCACGAGCTTGGCGACCTCCTGGTCGCCCGCGAGGGCCTTCTCCAGAACGATGCCGAGCCCGGGCGCGTAGACCTTCTGATCTACGACGGTCGGCTCGAGCTGGGTGAACTCGAGCGACTTGATGGCGTTGTGGAGTGACCCGTAGGGCACGGTCACGTTTTGGCCCGTCTGCGTGATCCAAGCCGTGTCCTCCGCCTGGCCGGCGAGGTACTCCTGCCGATAGGCGTCGGGAATCTGAGGGTTGGCGAGCATGATGATCCCTGGCTCACCGTCGTTCACTCCCGACTGCCAGGACCCGGACGTGTCCACCTGGCCGTTGTCGTAGGCCTTGGTGTCCTCTCCGAGATACCAGACGTTGCCCTGGTCGTCTTGTGCGAACCAGTCGGTCGTGGCCTCGAGCACCGTGCCGTTGTGGGTGGCCACATCGCGGACCGCGGTGGCCGTGATGCCCTCGAGAACCTTCGTCTGGTTCGTGACGTGCACCCGATCCGTCTGGGTGACTCCGTCCCGCACCCCGCGATAGATCAGCGTCCGCCCCACGGGGAGCGGGTAGTACGGGTTGTCGATCGTCGAGACGAAGTGCGACGGGTCGAGATGCGGCTCGTACTTCACCGTCGAACCCGACCCCCACGGAGCGGGACCTGCCAGCGCCATCGAGACGCCGAGTGTCGCGAGGAGCGCGGTCGCCGCGAGCGCGGCGAGCATCTTCCTCAGCATGTGTCCTCCCTTCGGTTGTGGACGCTGAGAGGATGCGAAAGGCGCGATGAAGCACTGATGAAGCGGAAAACCGTCAGGGACGTTCGGCGATCGCCAACGTGACGACGGCGCCTCGATCGTCCCGGTTGGAGACGTCGGCCGTGCCACCGTGCGCCTCGGCGATCGTGCGAACGATCGCGAGGCCGAGCCCCGCGCCACGTCCGTCTCCGTCGGAGCGTGAGAACGCCTCGAACGCGTGCGGGATGAACGACGCGGGAAAACCGTCGCCGGAGTCCTCCACGCGGAGGAGGAGACGGTCGCCGCTCCGTCCGGCGGAGAGCCGGACGACGCCGCCGGCGGGGGTGTGACGCACGGCGTTGTCGAGGAGATCGTCGAGCGCCTGCCGGATCCGGACGGGGTCCACGAAGGCAACGCGGGGGACGTCTCCGATCTCGAGACGCACGCGGGCTTCGGCTGCGCGCGGCTCGAAGTGACGGACGACCTCCGCGACCAAGCTCGGAAGCTCCACCTCGCTTCGATGGATCGGGAGGCCGCCGTCGTTCGCGCGCGAGAGCACCAGGAGATCCTCCGCGAGCCGGGCGAGGTGGTCGGTCTCCTCCGCGGCGCTGCGGAGCGTCGTCTCCAGCTCCTCGCTCGTGCGCGCGCGGGAGAGCGCGAGATCGAGCTCGGCCTTCAGGATCGCCACCGGCGTGCGGAGCTCGTGGCTCGCGTTGTCGACGAACCTCCGCTCGCGTAC